>JASEGA010000030.1 GCA_030018315.1 bacterium
ATTCTGTGGGATTTAGCAGAAATAGGAAGTGTAAACTTAATTATTCAACAAAGCATTTTTTTCTTGACAATTTGGTTTACGATGCTATTATAGGTTAAAAAGGAGGTGTAAAATGTCCACAGGATGCTGTGCAAAGAAGTGGTTACCTTTTCTTGTTGTGGTTGGTGCATTTCTTTTATTTGGGTGTGCACCCAAAGGAGCTTCTAAGGAGATATTGAGTAGCTTAGAGCAGGCAAAACTTTCAGCTGAATCTGCTGAGTCTAAAGCAAAAGCTATTGAATCGCAAAGGATAGAACTTGAGCTTAAAAAAGCTGATAAGATAGCTAAAGTTACAAGTCTTGAAGTCCAATTATCTGAACTTAAAGCTAAGAAGAAAAAATGAGAATTGTGAAGGAGATAGAAATTGAAGGGAAAAAGATAGTAGCATTATTTGATACAGGCTTATTTCATACATATGTTGTAAGACAATTTTTAGAAGGTGTCCCTATCCGGCGGGTTCCTCGTCCTTATAGGATATCGTTAGGCGGAAGAACTTTTGAAGTAAAAGAATGCTGTACAATCATAGGGGAAATTGAGGGCTATGGGTTTCATACCGAAGCAATTCCTATTGACAAGTTGGGAAAGGTAGATGGCAAATCTATTAATGCAATTATTGGGGCGGGAACACTTGAGGAATGGGAGATACTCATAAACCCAAAAAATGGAGCTCTTGACTTATCGGGCTTAAAAAGAGGTGAATTTACAGAGTATTGAAACAAAAAGGAGGTGTAAAATGTCCACAGGATGCTGTGCAAAAAGGATTTGGCTCATATCTATAGTGCTCACATTTTTAGTCGCTTTGCTTGCTTATGCACAGGAGAAGAAACTTACTAAAGAGCAAGCATTGCAGCTTATAGAGGAATATAAGGTAAGGGAAGCAGCTGCAAATGCAAAGATAGGAGAAGAGAGTTTGAAATTGGAAGCCATTAAAGCTGAAATTGCTGAACTTGACAAGAAAATTGCAGATCTCGAAGCTCAAATAGCTAAACTTAAACCGAAAGAGGTTAAGCCTAAAATAGAGAAGAAGGTAGAAGTGGGCGATATTTACATAGTAAAACCAGGTGATTGGCTATCTAAGCTTGCCGAATATCCTGAAGTTTACGGTAGGGGTAATTATGCAAAATGGCATGCTATTTATGAAGCTAATAAAGACCTTATAAAGAATCCAGACCTCATATATCCGGGTTGGAAGCTTAAGATACCAAGACCTTGAGAATTAAAATAGGGACGGCCATTCCTAATTAAAGTAAGGAATAGCCGTCCTTCTTTTTAAATGGCAAAATTGCGTATCTCTTTAAAAGGGGTAGAACCTTTGACTATTTTTGGTGAAAGGGATGAAAATTTACGCCTCCTTTCAAAAAATTACGACTCAAAAATTGTGTTAAGGGGTGAAGATGTTATTTTGCAAGGTGAACCTGATAAACTCTCTATCTTAAAGGAAGAGATTTTATCACTTATAAAGAAATCGAAGGCTGGTAGGGGTTTGATTAATCAAACCCCTACAAAAGAATATACAGGAGCTGAGGTCCTCGTGACTCCAAAATGTATAGTAAAGCCAAGAACTACTGGTCAAGTCCAGTATTTAAAAGCATTAGATAAATTTGACATAGTTGCTTGTATAGGTCCTGCAGGTACTGGTAAGACTTATCTTGCTGTTGCAAAGGCAGTTGATTTACTGAGAAAGGGAGCTGTACATAGAGTTATACTTACAAGACCTGCTGTTGAGGCAGGAGAGCGGCTTGGTTTTCTACCCGGTGACTTCAAGGAGAAAATAGACCCATACTTACGGCCACTTTACGACGCTCTCTATGAATTAATGCCTTATGATAAGATAAAGCATTATATTGAAGAGCGTGTTATTGAGATAGCTCCGCTTGCTTATATGAGAGGTAGAAATCTTGACAACTCTTTTGTAATTCTTGATGAAGGCCAAAACACGCAAAAAATTCAAATGAAGATGTTTTTGACAAGACTTGGTATAGGGTCAAGGACTTGTATTACTGGCGATGTAACTCAGATTGATTTACAAGATTCAAAGGAGTCAGGTCTTCTTCACATTCAACGAATACTTTCCGGTATTTCTGGTATTAAATTTGTGTGGCTTTCTGAAAAAGATATTGTTAGACACCCGTTAGTGAGGAAGATAGTAAAAGCTTATGAAAAAGAAGCTAAACATTAAGCATATTGCGTTATTTGTTGGTTTTTTAATACTACTTAATTTTTTACATCCTCCCCTATTTTCAATAAAAACTGTCTTAAAACCGGGTGATATTGCGCCAAGGGATATAATAGCACCTCACACTTTTTACATAGAGAAAAGTAAGAAGAAACTTCAAGAAGAGAGGATAAAGGCACGTGAATCTGTCCCTTATGTTCTTAATAAAGACTATAAAGTAGCTCAATCTGTAGAGACGAATGTAAATAACTTTTTTAACCAGGTGGATAACATGAGGAGAGAGAAAAATGAATTTAGTAAAAAGAGGGCAGCTCTTGTGTCTATAATACCTTCTTTAAGCAAGGAGGATATCAGTTTTCTCTTATTGTGGGATTACAAGCCTGTGAAAGACGGTCTAATTGAGACTTTACATGAAGTTTTTGATAGAGGGGTTATACTTTCCAAAGACTCAATTGGGTCACCATTTGTTGTGATTCTGGGTGAAGAAAGACCGTCAAGTGTGAGTGAGCTATTAGATCTCAATGAGCTCCCAATGTTTTTAAAAGAGACTGCAACTCAATTGTTCTCCAATAATAGGCGGATGGTCAATACTTTTGTGACTTTAGCTAATTTTTTTGCAACTCCTAATTTAACAATTGATTTAGCTGAGACTTTGCATAGAAAGGAGCAAGCAGCTGCCAGAGTTGAGACTACAAAGGGGATAGTGCTTAAGGGTGAAATAATTATTCGGGCTCATGATGTTGTTACTCAAGATGTAGTTGATAAACTTTCAGCCTTATCTCATGACACTATTGTTCCAATGTATCGGACAGTTTTGGGTAGGAATATTATATACCTTATTACTATCCTAATTTTCTTTTTATGTATTTATTTTCTTAGCCATCCGTTACTTAACGATTTTCGTAAACTGTTTCTACTCGTTTTCCTTATATGTTTTACTATAGGGATAGCGTATCTTGTCATCTCAAGGGAACTTTCTTGGTATTTTATTCCTATAGCATCTTTTGGCATTTTAGTTTCATTACTATTAGATGTGAGAGCCGGTTTGTCAGGTATTATAACTTTAACAATTCTTATAGCAGTATATTCAAGTGGCAGTATCGATTTAGTGTCCCTATTTTTGCTTCCCGGAATTATTTCTATATTTGCTGCTGTCGGAGTCAAGCGGGTATCCGATTTTTATAAACCTACCCTTTATGTCTTTGTAGCTTATATTTGTACTGCTTTAGGGGTAGAGCTTATAAAATTAAGCCCATTCACACTACTCCTTAAATCCTTAGGTAATGCTGTTATTGGGGGTGTAGGGGCTGCATTCCTTGCATTTGGGTTACTCCCATTACTTGAACGTGCATTTAGGATTACTACTCCAATTACCTTATTGGAATATGCAGACCTTGACCGTCCACTTTTGAGGGAGCTCTCTATTTATGCGCCAGGGACATATCATCACTCTATCACAGTTGGTAATTTAGCAGAGGCAGCTGCCCGTGCTGTAGGTGCAAACCCACTACTTGCAAGAGTAGGTGCATACTATCATGACATTGGTAAACTTAAGAAGCCGAGTTATTTTATTGAGAACCAAACAGGTATAAACCCTCATAGTAAGCTAAGCCCAGAATTGAATGCCCTTGTTGTCATCTCACATGTTAAGGAAGGCATAGAGCTTGCAAATAAGGAAAACTTACCTAATGAGATTGTAGATATAATACAGGAGCACCAAGGTACAACTTTAGTTGAGCCTTTTTATGCTAAGGCTAAAGAAAGGGGTGGCGATGTTAACGAGTTAGATTTTAGATATCCCGGTCCATTACCTCGTACAAAGGAATCAGCAATTGTGATGCTTGCCGATGCTATTGAGGCAACTGCAAGAAGTTTACCAGACCCAACCCCATCTAAGTTAAAAGGTATTATAGAGGATACAGTTGAGAGAAGGATTGACGATGGGCAGCTTTCTAAAGTTAACTTAAGCTTTGAAGAACTCAAAAAAATTGAGACCAGCTTCCTTCCTATATTAGTAGGTATCTTCCATCCAAGGATTGAATATGCAAAAAGTACACGTAAGGAGTCTAAAAAAGAGTCCGAAAATAAACAAGAGAGAGCTTAAACGCCTTGCTCTTAAGGTGCTTGAGGCTGAGGATGCCCCAACTACAATAGAGGTTAGTGTTACTCTTGTCGGCAACTCCTATATACGGAGGTTGAATCAGAAATACCGTAAAGTTGATTCTCCAACTGATGTCCTTGCATTTGGGATAGAAGTGCCGGGTAAAGGCTTTTTAGGCGATGTATATATCTCCTTAGATATGGCAGTGAAACGAGCCTGTAAAAATAATACACTCTGTCAACTTGAAGTTTCACGATATTTAATTCACGGCATACTTCACCTCCTCGGTTATAAACATGACAAGCAAATGAAGGCATGTGAAGAATATTACCTTATGACACCAAAAAAGAACATTGAACTCAAAGAACTCAATAAACTCAAGTCAGTGTTATAGACGCAATTTAATATCTGTGAACTGACAACCGATTTATTATAAGATAAACAGTATTATGCAATACCTGTTTGGATTCTTAGGTTTTTCCGTTCTTTTCTTGTTTTCAGCTTTTTTCTCTGGGTCTGAGTCTGCTATATTTCATCTCCCTAAACTGACAATTGAGAAACTTATACAGCGGTCAAGCCGGTTTTCTATACTTAAGAAGCGCGAAAAACTACTTGGTACAATACTTTTTGGTAATACACTTGTAAATTTAGGAATCGCTATTATTTCAGTTCACATATTTTATCAGCTATTCAAAGACTTCGCCCCAAGTGGCTTGGTAATCCTAACGGTAATTATAACTTATCTCATCCTTGTATTTGGTGAAATCACTCCTAAACTTTACGGGTTAAGAAACTCAGAAAAAGTCTCATTAAACTCATTATTTTTGCTTAAATTATTAAGGACTATTTTTTTACCTGTCACTGTCCCAATTGATGGATTAGTTTCACTCATCAGTCACAGAAAGAAATTAGCTCCTATAACAAGAGCTGAACTTATGTCACTTATTGAATCTGATGAGGAACGCTGGTATTTAACTCGTAGTGAAAGGAAAGTAATTATTGGATTATTGGACTTTAAAGATAAGCAAGTAAGCGACATAATGACACCAAAAAAGAACATTGAACTCAAAGAACTCAATAAACTCAAAGAACTCAATAAACTCAAGTTATCTCATTCAAGGATTCCTATTTATCAAGGTAGCCCTAATCATATTATAGGAATCCTGTATCTTAAAGATTTACTTGCTCCAACTAACCTTGGATTAGGTGTAGGGGCAATTCATGAATTGCCCCTACGGCCGCCATATTTTGTTCTACCTACTATGAGTGCAAGGGAGCTATTTTCACAATTTCAGGCAAAGCGAATTCATATTGCTATAGTTGTAGATGAATCTAACAATGCAATAGGACTTGTAACACTTACCGATATCTTAAAAGCTATAGTTGGTGTAAAATGATATTAATAATACTACTTTTGATTGTTTGTGCCTTCTTTACAGCATCAGAAATAGCCTTTGTCTCATGTGATTTAGTTAAACTAAGGCATTGGGCGAGTAAAAACCGAAAGGGTGCTAAATTTGCTCTTAATTCACTCAAGAATATAGACAAATTTCTTGCCGCAATTCTTGTTGGCACAAATTTAACAATAATTGGATTAGGTGTTACTGCGTCAAAAGTTTGGTGTGCAAGATTACCGGAAGCAGTTATTGTTCTATTCGTAGCTCTAATCACATTTATATTTGGTGAGGTGCTACCTAAATCTATAGCTTCAAGATTTAAAGAGCAGTTCACTATCCTTTTTGCAAGACTTTACACTATAATTTATTGGATTTTTTATCCTCTTATATTTGTGACATACCAAACTGCTATTAGTATATTAAGATATTTCAAAGCCCGTACCAGACCTCCTTTTCATAGATTTACGAAAGAGGAACTACAAATAGCAGCAAAGAGCGCCCTTTCTTTAGAAGAACAGAACTTTATCTCTCGTCTACTTCAGTTCAGAGTAGAGACTGTTAAAGATATAATGGTGCCGAGAAATATGATTCAGGCTGCATCTGTAGATTTGTCAATCTCAGAATTACGACAAATAGTTTCAAAGAGTGGATATTCAAGAATTCCTATATATCAAGGAAGTATTGATGAAATTATAGGTGTAATTGAGGCAAAGGAGCTTTTAACCGCAAATTATGTAAGAGATATATTAAAACCGTGCAGATTTATTCTTGAGACAGAGTTAATAGAGCTTTTATTTAGTGAGTTGCGAGTAACTGATAGTTTCTTTGCTATAGTAAGAGATGAACATGGTAAGACTGTAGGTCTTGTGACAATGGAGGATATACTTGAAGAATTATTTGGCGAAATTGAGGATGAATACGATAAAATTGAACCTACACCTATATTTCTTCCCACATAAATAGCTGTTTTTGTTGTGTCTCTTTCCCATAATTTACTCCCTCTGGGAACTGTCGTCCATTAAGTGTTATGAAATTACGAGCCTTTGATACAACTGACCCCATTTTCTTTAAAGCCTCCAATGTTTTAATTTTTCCTTCTTTTCTGGTAGCTATAATTCTTTCAGCAGAAATTCTGCCTATCCCTGGGACTCTTATAAGTTTTTCAAGAGGAGCAAGATTAATTTCAATTGGGAATAGCTCTGGGTGCAATTTTGCCCATGCTAATTTTGGGTCTGTCTCCTTGGGTAAGAACCCATGTTCATCAAACGGTATTTCATTTGGTTTAAATTTATACTTTCTTATTAATGAATCTGCTTGATAAAGTCTAAATTCGCGTAAAGGTGGGCAAGGCTCATTAGATCGTAATGGTGTATCCTCTACTGGAATAAAACCACTATAATAGACTCTCCATAGTTTAAACTCATTGTATAGTTTAGCCGCCATATTAATTATAGACTTATCGCTTTCCTTGGTACCACCTACTACAAACTGGGTAGTGATTCCTGCTTTTAGTGCCTTTTTAGTATGAAGCTCTGAAATTTCACGTAGCTTTGAAAGTAGGCGTGCAAAATTTTTATTAGGTGATAGCTGAGATAGCCAGTTTTGACCCGGTGCTTCAATATTTATTGATATTCTGTCACTATATTTTGCAGTCTTCTCAATTAGTTCCTTACTTGTCTCGGGCAGTATTTTTGTGTGAATATAACCTTGATATTTGTATTTCTTTCTAATGATACGGAGTGTATCAATAAGTTCTTCTTGTGATTCGTCCGGTTTCTTGTGTATAGCTGACGATAGAAAACAACCTTCCACTAATCCCTGTGTGTAATATTCCATAAATAGTTCAGCAAGTTCATTAGGTGCAAATGACACTCTTGGATAATTTCTATCCTTTCGGTTTGCGCAATAATAACAATTACCTTCACACTCGTTTGTTTTTAACACTTTAAACAATCTCACACAGCTTCCACCTTCTCCCATTGCTTGATAGATAAATGTAAATCTACCCGACCGTTTATGGCTGATAAACACCCGAGGGTAGCCACAGACATCAAATTCAGCTACTTGTCCAAGTAATCTGAGTTTATCCTTGAGATTCATTTTTTAACTTCTTTTAGTGAGTCTTCAAATATTTGGAGTGCAAGTTCAATTTCCTGTTTACTTACAATTAAAGGCGGAGCAAATCTAACCACATTTTCACCGCACCCAAGTAACAGTAGCCCCCGTCTAAAGCATTCGTATACAATCTTATCTCTCTCTTCTTTTGCCTTCTCTTTCGTCTCCTTATCTCTTACAATTTCACACGCCACCATAAGCCCTTTGCCACGCACATCTCCAATCATTGGCTGATTCTTAGCTATCTTGTTGAGTTCTGTCAACAAGTATTTACCCATATTTTCTGTATTCTTGATAAGTTCCTGTTCAAGCAATCTAATTGTAACTAAGGCTGCCTCACAAGACAGCGGATTACCACCAAATGTAGATGCATGAGTTCCCGGTGGCCAATCCATCATTGAGCGTCTTGTAACTATAGCCCCAAGTGGCATACCGGATGCAACCCCCTTAGCAATACAAACTACATCAGGTATGACTCCCCAGTGTTCGATAGCAAACATTTTACCGGTCCTGCCCATACCGGATTGTACCTCATCATCCACAAATAGTATTCCATATTTATCAAGCAACGATTTAAGTCTTTGAAAATATCCATCCGGTGGTACCACATATCCACTCTCTCCTTGTATAGGCTCAGCGAATAAGGCTGCTACTTGTGTAGGTGGTGTTGTTGTCTTAAATACAACATCTTCAATGTATTTTACACACGCAAAATCACATTTTGGGTAAGTTAAATTAAAAATGCACCTATAACAGTACGCGTACGGGACATGTGTAATTCCAGGTACAAGTGGCTCAAAGTATTCCCTTTGGATAGCCTTTGATGCAGTAAGTGACATCCCACCATATGTCCTACCATGGAATGACCCATAGAATGAAATTATCAACTTACGCTTTGTAGCCCATCTTACAACTTTTAATGCCGCCTCAATAGACTCAGCACCTGAGTTACAAAAGAAGGTGCGTTTATTAGGGCCTCCCGGTGTTATTTCTGCCAGTTTCTTAGCAAGCTTAACTTGGTTTGGGTAGTAAAAGTCGGTCCCTGACATATGTAATAAGAGCTCAGCTTGCTCTTCAATTGCTCTCACTACCTCCGAATGACAGTGTCCTGTGGTGACCACAGCAATTCCAGATGAGAAGTCAAGTAATTTGTTGCCATCAACATCCCATACCCACATCCCTTTGCCTCGTTCAATAACTGCAGGATATGCTCTTGTACAGGATGATGATATGAACTTTTTATCTTCTTCTACAATCTCCTTTGCTTTAGGGCCTGGAATATTTAACTTTTCCATTTTTATATTTTACCACAAAAAAAACAATTTGTCAATTTTTATTTTGAACTTTCTAAAAACAAAAGCCAAGTACCTTCATACCAAGGACCCTGTACTGCACCCCTATAGTCAAGACAATTTTTCATGATAAATAAGAGAATGCTTCCTCATTCTGTTCTACTCTATCCCCCAATGCCCGCAGAACACCAACAGAATTACCTTCACGCCACTTCAGATCAAACT
The DNA here is from genome assembly GCA_030018315.1 of bacterium. NCBI lineage: Bacteria > bacterium. Next base: position 9,346 of record JASEGA010000030.1, read on the forward strand.
CCTCCGGACTCATATAACCTAAAGCAGAATGAACATACTTCAAATTATAATCCACCCCTATCCAAGAGCCTATCTTTTGCCTCGCCTCTTCTAAACTTTCAAACTCTTCAAGCCACAAAAGCTCCTCTTTTATGGTCCGCATAACTCTTTCAGTGTCGGCATTACCCTTAGGATTATCATACGAAGTGAAAACCTGCTTTATCCCTAAAGTAGCAATTTGACCTACTTATCTTTAACGCCCTTGACACATCTATTGCTTTGTAGCCCTCTTTTAAGAGTTCGCCTGCCATATCCTTTACCTTCCTATCAACTCTTCCGTTTTTTTTAATATCTCAATCTGTATAGCCTGCTTTCCTATAATTCGCTCAAGCTCTTGAATCCGGTGTTTAAGTTCGTAGACCTCTTTACCGTTACCGCCGTATTGGATGTATTCCTTGGCCCCCTGAAGAAACTGGTCTCTCCACTTATAATACTGGCTCTGGTTTATGTTATGTCTCCGGCATATTTCCTGGACATTCGTCTCTGATTTCAACCCCTCTAAAACCACAGCCAGCTTCTCATCTACTTGCCATTTCCTTCTTTCCATTGTTTTACCCCCTTTCTTTAGAGTATAACACTCTCTTAAGAAAGTGTCCACTCTTTTAGGGGTTCAGTATAACCCTCTCTATTTTATCTTAGGAAAACAACCACCCCTCCAAGTATAATAAAAAACATATTTCTCATCTTACAAAATTATAAATTATATATGTTATATATGTTGCTTGGATATACTATACAGTCCTAGTCCTGAAAGCAAGGTTATATATGGGATAATTGGGACTCTAAATCTCATACCACCAACTGGACCTGGAAGAACAAAATATGCTATTATTAAAAAATAAAGAACTTTTATCGCATATCTCTTCTCTCTGGAAACTCTGTAGACCCCGTAGATTGCAGTACAATACATAAATAGTAATAAAAAAGTATTGAGTGAAAGAAATAGCAGGTTACCGCTACCTTTTCTCTCAAGTATTGTTTTTAATCCTCTCCAGATTCCGTCTTTTGCTACAAAATATGCTAAACTCTCTCTATAATCCATTGGCGTACCAAGTAAAGAATAAAACACGTTACTACCTCCACTCAAAATTGTTGTTGCAGTCCCTAAAAGATATAAACGGGTATAAGCTAACGGATGTTTCATAATAGTTCTTACCCCAATTTGCTGCCAAACCTCAGATTGCTGGGTAAAGAGTACGCCTTTATCTCGAATGCTCTGTCTCACCCCTTCTGTATAACCTTTTGTGCTAATCTTAAGTTCCTTTTTTGAGCTCGCAGCCTCTATATATGGGACATAATGAACGAATAAGGTGTATCCAAGATTTGAAGTAACATGTGGAAATCCAAAGACCCGATGGTTTCGAATTATCCATGGAGAAATAGTAAGCAAATAAACTATCAATAAAAGGAGAGAACTTATTATTGCTTTTTTACATTGTTTTCTCCAATAGAATAGAATAAAGATTACAAGACACAAAGGTAAGAATAATGCAATCGGTCGAGTTAGTGTTGCAAGTCCAAGAAGTATTGCTGAGTACAGAATGTAGCGTTTTTGCTTTTGTATCAAAAATAATATAAAAGAATATGCACTCACGATTAAAATGAAAGTAAGTAGTGCCTCGGATAGTAAAAGGTTTGATAGAACGATTGAATCTATACTAAAAACAGCCAATAACCAGCCGGCTATGCGCCCCACTTTCTCATTAATTAATACTTCCCCCATCTTGTACAATATAAGACAACTTACTGTAGCTATTAGAATTTGAAAAATATTATCGCTACCAATACTCGCTCACCACATAACCTGTATATCGTCGCTAAGAATAGCGGATATATTGGAGTTCTGAAACTTGTAGGTTCGTAGGGCAGTGTGGATGAGAGAGAAAAACTACTGTGTTCCAAAATATTTGTAGCAATTCTATCGTATTGGAAAGCATCTGTATTTGTTATAAAGATGCGCTCCGGATGAGGTGCGACTATTGAAAATAGTAACAATCTTGGAATTATTGCACCAAAGGCTAATAGAAGTAATTTTCTACAATTGATTTTTTTCCATCCCATAAGAAAGTTTATTACTTATATTTTAGTGTAGAAATTAAAAATTTTTGATAAGCGGATTACACGCATTTCCCTTACATATCTTCTTTTATTTTGAACGTAGATATTCATCAATTGAGCGAGCTGCTATTCTACCTGCACCCATTGCAAGTATGACAGTAGCAGCTCCTGTTGATATATCACCACCTGCAAATACACCTTCCCTTGATGTCTTACCTGTCTGTTCATCAGTCACTATATTTCCATGTTTACCAATTTTGAGTCCCGGTGTCGTAGCTGGAACCAATGGATTTGGTGCCTGTCCTATAGCTACAACTACTGTGTCAACAGATATCTTGAAATTAGAGCCCTCTATAGGGATTGGACGCCGCCTACCGGATGCATCAGGTTCACCGAGTTGCATCCTTATACATTCCATCTCTTTAACCCAGCCATCTTTGTCAGCATGGTATCTAACTGGTAGAGTAAGGAATTCAAATTCAACCCCCTCCTCTTCTGCATGTGCTATCTCCTCAATTCTGGCTGGCATCTCAGCTTTTGACCGTCTATAGATTATCATTGAATGCTTTGCCCCTAATCTTAATGCAGTACGCGCTGAATCCATAGCTACATTACCACCGCCGATTACTGCTACTCGTTTACCCTTTACAATTGGTGTGTCATACTCTGGGAACAAATATGCCTTCATTAAATTTGACCGCGTTAGATACTCATTAGCTGAGTATATTCCGTTGTAATTTTCACCCGGTATACCCATAAACCATGGTAGACCAGCTCCTGTCCCAATAAAGACGGCATCAAATTCAGTTAGTAATTCATCAACTGTCTTTAATTTACCTACTACAAAAGAAGTTATAAGCTGCACTCCCAATTTCTTCACATAATCTATCTCTCTTTCAACTATGGCTTTAGGTAACCTGAATTCTGGTATTCCATACATTAATACACCACCCGGCTTATGTAATGCTTCAAATATTGTAACCGAGTGCCCAAGTTTAGCGAGGTCACTTGCAACTACTAAACCAGCAGGTCCTGAGCCTACAACAGCAACTTTCTTGCCAGTCGAGGGTAATACAGAAGGTATTTCAACATCCCCCTGTTTGGCTTCCCAATCAGCTACAAATCTTTCAAGCCTCCCTATAGCAACTGGGTCACCAATTTTAGCAAGTGTACATACTTTTTCACATTGGTCTTCTTGTGGACATACTCTTCCACATATAGCTGGAAGTACATTTTTAGCCTTCAAAATCTTTATTGATTTAGAAAAATCGCCATCCTTAATTGCACTAATAAAGCCGGGTATATCTACCTCAACTGGGCACCATTTGACACATTTTGGCTTCTTGCACATAAGGCAGCGCTTTGCCTCAAGTATGGCTTCAGCTGGTGAATACCCTAACGGGACTTCGTTGAAATTTTTAATCCTCTCCTTTGGAGGTTGCTCACTTATTGGGGTCTTTTTAAGGGATGGTCTTGGCACTATATTTCAAAACTTAATACATTACAGGTAATAATCTCTTCTACTCCTTTAATTTTTTGCAACTTATCAAAAACTATTCTACCGACCTCGTTGAAATCAGCAGCCTGAATTAATACTATGAGATCAAATGGTCCTGTAACTGCATCCACATGCTGCACACTCTTTAATTTTAAGAGTTCATCGTATACCTTTTTCCCCTTGCCAGCTTCTGCTTTTATAAGCACATATGCAGTAGCTATCATACTTTTCACCTCGTTAGCATAACTATTTTCTTTATTACACTCTTATCACCAAATGCGTACTACACATCCTTGCTTTCACCACCACACTATTGCCATCAATGAGAGTAAATTATTTTTGGTCTCTTTAGTTTCTTCCCGATTAATATAATAACCTAAACGGAGCATAGCATTTGATGTAACTACATACTTCAGCCCAACTATTGTACGGTAAATGGAATTAGCTTGTAAACTGCGGTCAGGGTCAAATAACTCGTATTCAACAAATGGTGAAAATAATGGATGAAATGGTAGCTCCAATGAAACATTAGAGCCAAGCAATTTTTTATTCATTCTATTGCCAGGAATGTATTTCCACAATAAAGAGAGACGAGTTGGAATAAATATCTTGGCATAATATTCATAATACTTTCTATTAACTTGCGGTTTATCATTTGAATATTTATCTAAAAGATAAGCTATACCAATATCACATATCCACGGCTTCATTGAGACAGTAGCTGTATAAAGTCTGACACTATTACAAGGGAAAATGCCACCCTCTAAACTAAGAAAAAATGGATGTAGAGTTATGCCAATCCCGGTATTATCTCGCTGAAGGCCGAGTCCAATATTATCCTCCAAAAGAGAAGTGTGGTCCATTAACTGTAAGCCAAACGGAATGCTGAACTTGCCCACATTTATATTGCACTTAAGACGAGGAATAAAAAACTCTGCACAAAAGCGACGAACAAAGCCAAGGTCATTTGAATAAATAACTTTCAGATTGTCTCTCGGCTTGAATGTCAAAGTTATAATTCCGTAATGCAAGAAAAGGCGAGAAACAGGTTTATTAGGGTTATCCTCACGAGTGTATTGAATGTTAAGTTTGCCACTAAACTCGACTTTTGGAATTTGGGATAAAATAAATAATAAAAATAGCATCCTAAATAACAATCAATTTCTTAACCACACTGAAGCTTTTTCCATATAATCTATAGAAGTAGACACCCGGGGCAACTCTATTCCCAAAATTATCTTTACCATACCAAATCACCCTGTGAGTACCTGGTCCTAATTCATTACACACAATTATACGCAATAACCTACCTGTGAGGTTGTAAATTTTTATACCGGTTTGGGAATTATCTGGGACTTGAAATTCAATTTCTGTAACTCGGCTAAATGGATTAGGTCGGTTTTGTTCCAATCTATATCCAATAATAAAAGAGATGGATTCAACGCCTACCCACGGATCAGTATTAGTGATTTCATATACACTGCCATCAATACGCCCAGCATAGATTCTAAAAGTATCATCATTTCTACCGGGTCCAATATTTATATCAGTTGATGCTCCTGTTACAGCATCCACGAGACTGTCAACCCAAGAATTACTAGCCCATGTCTGCTCACGAATGCCACCCCCAAATGCTGCTGTTGAGTATACCCGAATTAGGCCGTCGCTCCTTATTCTACCAAGACATAAATCCCACCTATATGCGAAAGGGGCGTGTGGGCATATGTCAAGTCGCTCCCAGTTCTCTAAAGAATATGTAAGTTCATAGATATGGTCATCCTGACAAGATGCATAGACTCTATTTACTCCATCATTCCTACCATTCCCAATTGCAACAGCTGCATTAGAGCCTTGAGGGCTTGGTAGTTGAACCTTAGTCCAGGGTGGATTGTAAGTAAACTCATATAGATAGCCATTCTCATTCGCATCATAAACACGAGTCACACCGTCACTCTTACTATCCCCTATAGTTATACCTATCATACGCTGCGCACCAGCACCTAAATCTACACAAGCCCACGACCCATTTATATATGTCCATTCATATATATGACCGTCATACCCGGATACATAGACTCTGTTTGTACCGTCGTTCCTACCTTTACCTACTTTCAGTTGATAACACCAATCTGGACATACCCCTATCTTAACAACATTCCAACTTCCCCATGTACTGCTAAAAATACCAGTCAATACAACTATACACACAACTTTTAACTTTATCATCTTTCCTCCTCTTCCTAGTTTAGTATTATAATTGCGATTGTATGAATAGTTTTGTGTAAATTCATCGTAAATCGGGACGAAATTATTTCTTAAACTCATATTTGATTTTCTTATGCTATTGTTCTATAAAGTGGGTGTCAATCTTACCTCGTCTAAACCGTTCGTCCTTTATTATCTCTTTATGGAATGGTATAGTTGTTTTTATACCTTCTACTAAGAATTCATCTAATGCACGCTCCAGTCTTGTTATACACTCTTCTCTTGTCTTCCCGTATGCAATAAGTTTAGCTATTAAAGAGTCGTACTCACTTGGCACTTTATATTCACCATATATATGTGTATCAACTCTAATTCCCGGTCCACCCGGTATATAAAGCCCTCTAATCTCGCCCGGCGATGGTGCAAAGTTATTCTCCGGATCTTCAGCATTAATCCGACACTCAATTGCATGTCCATTAAGCTTAATATCTTTTTGTTTGAATTTAAGGTGCTCACCTGCCGCCACTCGTATTTGCTCCTTCACAATATCAATACCAGTCACCATTTCAGTCACCGGGTGCTCAACTTGAATCCTTGTATTCATTTCAAGGAAATAGAAGTTACCATTCTGGTCGAGCATAAATTCAACTGTTCCAGCTGACCTGTAATTGATTGCCTTTGCTGCAATAACAGCGTACTCACCAATCTTTGCCCTCTGCTCTTTTGTAACACCTGGGGATGGTGATTCCTCAATAAGCTTCTGATGTCTACGCTGAATTGAACACTCCCGCTCACCAAGCCATACAACATTACCATGCTCATCTGCAAGTATCTGTACTTCAATATGACGTGGACAGTCAAGATATTTCTCAATATACACATTATCATTGCTAAATGCAGCCTTTGCTTCCCCTTTTGCGACTGGTAGCAATTTATTCAACTCATCTTTATTATTAGCAATCCGCATACCACGACCACCACCTCCAAGCGAAGCCTTTATTATGACAGGATAGCCAATACTATCGGCAATCCTTTCTGCCTCCTCAAATGAATTTATTGATGAGTTGCTACCCGGAATCACAGGTATACCCGCTCTCTTCATAGTCTCACGTGCATTTGTCTTGTCACCTGCAGCAATAATTGAAGCTGCTGATGGTCCTATAAATTTGAACCCATTATCCTCGCAAATCTCAGCAAACCGCGGATTCTCAGCTAAGAACCCATACCCGGGATGCACTGCATCTACTCCTGTCACCTCACATACACTGATTATGTTAGGAATAGAAAGGTAAGAAAGAGTTGGAGATGCCGGTCCAATACAAACCGATTCATCTGCAAATTTTATATGCAAAGAATTAGAGTCACTCTCCGAATAAATAGCTACTGTCTCAATTCCTAACTCTTTACAAGCTCTTATAACACGTAGTGCTATCTCACCCCTATTAGCTATGAGAACTTTTTCAAACACTATTCGGGCTCTAAAATGAAAAGCTCCTGTCCATATTCAACGGGCTCCTCATTCTTAACAAGAATCTCACGGAGAGTACCGGCAACATCTGATTCTATCTCATTCATTACTTTCATTGCCTCAATTATACAAACTACCTTACCCACATTAATTTTATCCCCTATTTCCACATACGGAGTAGCACCCGGGGATGGCGATCGATAAAATGTACCTACCATAGGAGCTTTTATTGAGAGAACCTTTTTCTCAGGTTTAACCTTCTCTTTTCCCGCGACTTCTACTTTTGTAGTAGAAGTTGATGAAGGCACGACCTCAGCAGTCGCATGCGTAGAAAGCCGCTTCGTAACACGGACACGCCTAAAAATGCCCTTTATCTCAAGTTCATCAATATTACTGTCCTCTACCATTTTTATAATCTTTTTTAGCTCACTAAGTCTCATTTAAACTCCAAGTTAAAAGCCTATTTCTTTACGCTCTTCATAACTAACCTTTATTTCGCCAAACTTCTTTTCGTATTTTTCTATGTTATCTTTAAGTGTCTGCATTAATAACTTAGCATGTGTTGGAGATAGGACAATTCTTGAGTAAACTTTAGCCTTTTTAAGTCCTGGTAGGACACGAGTAAAATCAACAACAAACTCAGACGGTGAATGTGATACAATAGCAAGATTTGAATAAATGCCTTGTCCCTGCTCTTCCGGCAGTTCTATATTTATACGCTGCTTATTTTCAGCCATAATACCTCCTAATTAAAATTATAATCCAAGTATAGACAAGTAGAGAAAAGTTGTCAAGTAAAATATCTACGTGCAGACTAAGTGTGGGTAAAGTAGCTATGGAGAGGATTATGGAGAGGATAATATAAATTTTGCATGGAATTTTTTTAGAGAAATTAAACTATTCCATACGGATCCGCACGGATACTAAGAAAAAGTAACCTGTCCCGTTTACTCTAATTTTATTATCTTTACTGGCACATAACCTTTGAATTTCAAGAAGTAAATGCCTGCTTTTAACTCATCACCAAAACTTATAACTTGAGGTGATATCCTTTGTATCTCCAATTGCTGAGTAAGTCTACCCGAAATATCGTAAATCCCGATGTGTTGAGATAAATCATGGTTTTCGGGTAACGAATAACGGATAAAGGTTTTGCCAATAAATGGGTTTGGTGATACCTCTATATTATACTCTTTAGTGACTTGTAAATTGCCTTCCTCTATCCCTTCTAATTCACTATTGTAGTAAATACCACCTGTACTCGTCAGACCTGTCACAGTAACGCCACCCCAAACAACCATATTGTTTCCTGTCCATACTGCTGTGTGATAACACCGCGCATCCGGGGCATCTGTTACCGGTGTTTTATCCCATGAATAATTCGCTTTACAAAACTTGCAACACCTTGATTGACACCGATTTATGAGA
>JASEGA010000031.1 GCA_030018315.1 bacterium
TTCTGTGGGATTTAGCAGAAATAGGAAGTGTAAACTTAATTATTCAACAAAGCAAGAAAAAAGAAAAAATTGACATAATTATTTTACGGTGTATATTATTGCTTAATGAAAATTGAAGAGATATTATACAAACTGAGAGACGGCAAAATAGGGATACAAGAAGCGATAGATAAACTAAAGTCATTTCCGTATCAAGACATCGGGTTTGCAAAGATTGATACGCACAGGAGTTTAAGAAGGGGTTTCCCAGAGGCTATATTCTGTGAGGGTAAGACTATGGGGCAAGTTATAAAGATAGTAAAGGAGATGTCAAAATTCCATCCTGTTATTCTTGCTCTCCGTGTGAAAGAGAAAGTGTATCAGGCTTTGAAAAAAGAGTCAATACATAAAAAAGTCAAATATTACAAAGAAGCAAGAGCAATTGTAATAGGAGATGAACCAAAACCTAAAACTAATAAAATGATATTAGTTGCGACTGCAGGGACAGCTGATATTCCGGTAGCAGAAGAGTCATTTATTACAGCAAAAATGATGGGTAATAAGGTTGATAAGTTATACGATGTAGGTGTAGCCGGGATTCACAGACTTTTTAACAACAAGGAAAAACTTTTCTCTGCCAATGTTCTCATTGTTGTAGCTGGTATGGAGGGCACACTACCGAGTATTGTTGCGGGTCTTGTCTCCAAGCCAGTTATAGCAGTGCCAACCAGTGTTGGCTATGGGACAAGTTTACATGGACTTGGAGCTTTGTTTACAATGCTAAACTCATGTTCACCAGGGATTGCAGTCGTTAATATTGACAATGGATTTGGAGCAGGTTATTTGGCTAGTGTAATTAACCAGATGAACCTAAAATGATTGCATATTTTGATTGCTTTTCTGGTATAAGTGGAGATATGATATTAGGCTCTTTGGTTGATGCAGGTTTTTCTCTTATAGAATTAAAGAAAGAACTCAAAAAATTACTTATTCCAGGGTATAGGATTGAGTCAAAAAGGGCGCCAAGAAATGGAATTTTGGGGACACAGGTAAAAATAATTGTATCGTCCAGTTACAAGGCTGAGAAAGTTCATCGCAAGTTAGAAGACATAATTTCTCTTATTAATAGGAGTGGATTAGGCAACGATATTAAGAGTAAAAGTAAAGAAATATTCAGTAGAATTGCAATTGTAGAAGCAAAAATCCATAATAAGCAAGTAGAGGACATCCATTTTCATGAGGTAGGGGCAGTGGACTCAATAATAGATGTTATTGGAGCATTGATTGGTATAAAGTACCTTGGCATTGAAAAGGTCTACTCTTCTCCACTGAATCTTGGTACAGGTTTTGTTAAATGCAGTCATGGTATACTTCCAGTACCAGCACCAGCGACTGCAGAGCTTATCAAGGGTATACCTATTTACTCTACTGGTATAAATAGTGAACTTGTCACTCCAACCGGAGCTGCTATTATTACCAGTTTAGCAGAAAAGTTTGGTGAAATGCCACTGATGAGAGTGGAGAAAGTTGGGTATGGGATAGGAGGTAAGGAACTTAGAATACCTAATATGTTGAGAGTTTTTATAGGCAATAAAATAGAGAAATTACAGGAAGATATGGTTAGTCTTATTGAGACCAACATAGATGATATGAATCCGCAGTTTTACGATTATGTGATAGAAGAGCTGTTCAATAATGGGGCAAAAGATGTATATATCACTCCAATCTATATGAAGAAGAATAGACCTAGTATAATACTATCTGTGATTTCGCCTATTGATAAAGTTAATGAACTCACTGCCATTATTTTTAAGCACACAACTACTATGGGAGTGAGAGTTACTGAAATGGTAAAAAGAGAAAAATTAGTAAGAAAGATCAAAAAGGTAGTTACTAAGTTTGGTAATATTAAAGTCAAAATCGGTATCTTTGGTAATAAAGTAGTTAAAATCCTACCAGAGTATGAAGATTGCAAAAGGATTGCTAAAACTGAAAAAATCTCAATCAACGATGTTTATAATGAAGCTTTAAGAGTAACTCAAAATAAACTATGGACCCGAGATATCAAGAAATAGAGACTAAACTTTTAAAATTAAAGAACTCAATCAAGAATATGGGTAAGCTTGTAGTAGCCTATTCTGGTGGAGTAGACAGTACTTTTCTTGTCAAGGTTGCAAAAGATGTGTTAAATGATAATCTGATAGCAGTGACTGCTAAATCAATGACATATCCTCTACGTGAATTTAAAGAAGCAAGAAAAGTTGCTAAATTACTGGGAGTGAGACATATTGCAATTGAGACAGATGAATTAAATCTACCCGAGTTTGTGAATAATACTATTGAGAGATGTTACTATTGTAAGAAGGAGCTTTTCACAAAATTAAAGGAGATATCTACAAGAGAAAAAATATTATGGGTTGCAGATGGTACAAATTTTGACGATATAAATGACTTCAGACCCGGTCTGCGTGTACTAAAAGAACTAAAAATTATGAGTCCATTGAAAGAAGCGGGATTAACAAAGGCAGAAATACGTATGCTTTCCAAAGAAATGAACCTTCCAACTTGGGCCAAACCATCATTTGCATGTCTTGCTTCAAGATTTCCTTACGGTGAAAAAATTACTCGAGAGAATCTACAAATTGTAGCCAGTGCAGAGGACTATTTAATTGGGTTAGGTATCAAACAAATTCGTGTAAGACACCACTGCAACTTAGCTCGTATTGAAGTTGGAAGTCCTGGTGATATTATTTTATTCGCTAAATCACAATTCCGTGAACAAGTTATAAAGAAGTTAAAGAGCCTCGGGTACACTTATGTGACGTTGGATTTAGAAGGCTATAGGACGGGTAGTATGAATGAAGCATTATGATGGGACTTTCAAATTATCTAAACCCAGAGCAGGTAAAAGCTGTCACCAAAACTGATGGCTATTTGCTTATTCTTGCAGGTGCTGGTAGTGGCAAGACTCGGGTACTTACTTATAAGGTAGCGTGGCTTATTGGCGAACTTAAAGTAAAGCCACAGGAAATATTAGCTGTTACATTTACTAATAAGGCAGCTGAAGAGATGCGTACAAGAGTTGAGAAACTTATAGGTGCAATTGCAAAGAGAGTATTGATTAGCACTTTTCATTCATTTTGTGCGAGAGTGCTTAGAAAGTATGGAGACTTACTTGGTTATTCACGCAACTTTATAATATATGATGCTGATGATTCTAAGAGGTTAATAAAACATATTCTTAAGGAGAATAGAATGAAACTCAAGCTGTCACCTCAATGTATTGCAGAAAAGATAAGCAAGGCTAAAAATAACTTCATCTTACCTGAAGACTATCCTACCGTTGATTTTCAATCTCCAAGTATAAAAGAAGTATATAGGCTTTATCAGACTGCTCTGAAGTCAAACAATGCTATGGATTTTGACGATTTACTTATAAACGTATACAAGGTTATCAAAAAAAGTAAAGAGGCTATAGAAAGATTTTCATTTAAGTATATACTTGTAGATGAGTATCAGGATACTAATAGAGTCCAATATGAATTACTTAAGTTACTATCGGCAAAGCATGGCAACCTCACTGTAGTAGGGGATGAGGACCAGTCAATTTATGGATTTAGGGGTGCCGATATTGGAAACATACTGCATTTTAATCGTGATTTTCCTGATGTCTCTATAATTAGACTTGAAAAAAGTTATCGTTCAACTCAAACAATTTTAAGAGCTGCGTCACAGGTAGTTAAGAATAATACTTTGAGGCTTGGAAAAGAGTTATGGACTATGAATACAACTGGGGAGAAGATTTCACTTTTTGTAGCACATGATGCAAATGAGGAAGCATATGAAATTGTCAATACAATCAAAAGATACAACAGACCGCTTAGTGATTTTGTAGTCCTATATCGCACAAATGCTCAATCAAGGGCTATTGAAGAGGCATTTCGGCGTTCCAATATTCCATATACGATCGTTGGTAGTATAAGGTTTTATGAGCGTAAAGAGATAAAGGATGTATTAGCTTACCTAAGGCTAATTGTAAATCCAAATGACTTGGTATCGTTTGAAAGAATAATTAATGTACCTCCCAGAGGAATAGGACCTAAGACTTTTGAAGTTTTGACTCAATTTGCTGAGCATAAGGTAATGCCTGTGTATTCCGCATTAAGAGAGGTAGACAGTATTGAAGGGATAGCATCTTCAAAAAAGGTTGTACTCCATAAATTCTATAATCTAATTGAGAAATATAAACGAAAATCTAATAAACCAGCAAATCTCATTAAAGATATTCTATATGATACAGGTTACTTAGATATGCTTAAACAGGAGGGTACATTTGAGGTTGAATCAAAGCTTGAAAACATAGACGAACTAATATCTGGATCTTCAAAATATGAGACACTCACCGATTTTCTTGAAACTGTGAGCTTATTTACAGACATAGATGAGTGGGACCATACTCAACCTATGGTAACTTTAATGACGGTTCATAATGCAAAGGGGCTTGAATTTCCAATTGTATTCATTACAGGGCTTGAGGAATGCTTATTTCCACATTCGTCATCTTTTTATGATGAAGTAGAACTTGAAGAGGAGCGTAGGCTATTTTATGTTGGGCTTACCAGAGCAAAAGAGAAAGTCCACTTATCCTATGCTCAAAATAGGAGATTTGGTCTATCTTTTCCATCAAGGTTTATAAAGGAAATACCAATTGAGTTGATAGAAACAAGTTGGGTTCTATTGCCTGTGAAAGAAAGATTACAAACAGTAAGAGGATATAGAAGCTATGGCTATTGATTTGAAAACGGTCGCTCATATAGCGGAGTTATCTGAACTTGAACTTAATAATAAAGAGCTTATGAAATTTAAAGGAGAGCTTAGTAAAATTATAGGTTACATAAATAAATTAAGGAAGCTAAGACCAAGTAAACTTGAGGAGCCGAAATTAACCCCACTCCGTCTGAGAGAGGATAAGCCAGAAAAGACCCTCCCAAAAGAAGTTGTCTTATCAAATGCTCCTAAAAAAGAGCGTGATTATTTTGTAGTACCAAAAGTTATCAAAAAATAGAAAGTGAAAGATTTATTAAATCAAAGTATCTCATTTATTCATCAGAGGCTAAAAAATAGGGAAATCTCCTGTCTTGAGCTCGTAGAATCCATATTTGATAGGATACATAAGAGTACATTAAATTCATATATTACCCTATTTGAGACCTCATCTAAAAAAAGAGCAAATGAGCTTGATAAAAAAGGTGAATTCAATGAGTATTTAACAGGTATTCCAATTGCAATTAAGGACAATATATGCATTAAAGGATACCCAACAACCTGTGGTTCTCATATACTCAAAGACTTTATCCCTCCTTATAACGCTACAGTTGTAGAGAAATTAGATAAATTAGGCGCTATATTTATAGGTAAGACAAATCTTGACGAGTTTGCAATGGGGTCTTCAACTGAGAACTCTGCCTTTGGACCCACACTTAATCCTAACAATCCAAAGTATGTTCCAGGTGGTTCATCTGGTGGCTCTGCAGCAAGTGTTGCTGCTTGTGAATCAATTTGTGCACTCGGCTCTGATACTGGTGGCTCAATTCGACAGCCTGCATCATTTTGTGGTGTTGTAGGGTTGAAGCCAACTTATGGGCTTGTATCAAGGTATGGACTTGTAGCTTTTGCCTCCTCTTTAGACCAAATAGGCCCAATTACACACTGTGTAGAAGATTCAGCAATTTTACTTGATGCTATTGCAGGCTATGATGAAAAAGATTCTACTTCCTCGTATACAGAGCTACCATATTATTTTAATCACCTTAACCCAGATGTAAAGAGCATAAAATTTGGACTTCCAGATGAATATTTTAATGAAGGAATAGACTCAGGGGTTAAACAAATGGTGTTAGCTAGTGCCAATATTTTAGAGGGATTAGGTGCTCATTTATATAATGTTTCGTTACCATATACTCAGTATGCTATTCCGACGTACTACTTAATTGCAACAGCTGAGGCATCAGCTAACCTTGCAAGATATGATGGGGTTAGATATGGGTATAGGAATGCAAAATGCAAAATGCAAAATGCAAAATTAAAAGACTTATATAAAGGTACAAGAAGCGAAGGGTTTGGTGACGAAGTAAAGCGTAGGATAATGCTTGGCACTTTTGGACTACAATCTGGATATTATGACGAATATTATCTAAAGGCAAGAAAAGTAAGGTGGCTTATAGCACAAGATTTTGATAATATATTTAAGAAAGTGGATATATTGCTTACTCCTACATCTCCAACACCGCCTTTTAAGCTCGGCGAACGCATCCGTGACCCACTTCAAATGTGTCTATCAGATATACTAACAGTCTCTGTAAACCTTGCAGGGTTGCCAGCAATCTCTATTCCGTGTGGTAGGCTCTCTGGGCTCCCAATTGGGCTGCAGCTAATTGGGAAGCGGTTTGATGAGCAAACTATCCTAAATGTAGCTTATGCATATGAACTTGCAAATAAATGAATACTGCAATTTAATGAATTTTATCTCCTTAATTCTTGACATATTTAGCACTTAATATTATATTTAGAGTATGGAAAGGTGGTTTACTCCACAGGAGAGAGGTGTTATTTTATTTCTTGTAGCTATTCTTGTATTTGGAAGTGCTATTTATGTATATAAGCTAAAAAATCCATACTTTGCACCAGAATATAAAATATCTATATCCAAAGAAGATAAAGCTGAACTCCATAAACTAATCAATGAGACTGAAGTGGCTATAAAATCTACAAAGAGTATGGAGTCACCAAGAGCCAAAGTGTATTCACAAGAAGATAGCGACCGTCCTCTTCTAAATATTAATACCGCATCAAAAGAAGAACTTATAGAGCTTCCCGGAATAGGCGAGTTATATGCACAAAGAATTATAGAATATAGAGAAAAACATGGTGGCTTTAAAAAGGTTGAAGAGTTAATAAATGTGAAAGGAATTGGTAAGAAAAAATTTGAGGAACTGAAAGATAAATTAACAGTAAAATGAAAATCATCTGTCGTTGCGAGGATATATCTGAAGAAGAGATTTTGGAGCTCATTCGCGAAGGCTTTACAACAATCGATGAAATAAAGAGATTCTCAAGGGCCGGTATGGGTCATTGTCAGGGCAGGACTTGTCAGAGATTAATTGCACAATTGATTTCAAAAGAGACAGGTAAAAAAGTAAGTGAAATTAGTTACTCAAGACCGAGGTCCCCAATAAAGCCCGTTCCACTTAAGGTGTTAGCGAATGTACAGGAACTACAAATAAAGTGAAATCAGCAAATTATATCAATCAGCTTGTTAAAAAGGCATTAGAAGTGAGAGAAAATGCATATGCTCCATATTCCAAGACTAAAGTGGGTGCAGCAATACTTACAAAGGGTGGTAAAATATTTACAGGTTGTAATGTTGAGAATGCAAGTCTTGGTCTCAGTTTATGTGCTGAGCGTGTAACTTTGTTTAAAGCTATGTCAGAGGGTGAATATGAGTTTGTCGCTATTGCAATAGTGGCAGATGATTTCTTTCCACCCTGTGGTGCATGCAGACAAGTATTACATGAATTTGCAAAAGATATTGAAGTTATACTTGTGAATGAGAAAAAGGAAATCAGAGATTACAAGCTAAGTACGTTGTTTCCACACCCATTTAAATAATGCAATTTTTTAAAAGCATACTGCTCTAATCTCTGTCATCTCTTCTATTGTAAACTTAGGGCCCTCTCTTCCAATACCGGATGCCTTCACCCCGCCATAAGGCATAGGGTCTGCTCTGAAAGTGGGTACATCGTTGATTATTACTCCACCAACCTCAAATCTTTTAGCTGCCTCAATTGCTTTATCTAAATCTCTTGTAAATATTCCAGCTTGCAGTCCATACTTTGTCTTGTTAACAAGTTCCACAGCTTCCTCAAAATTCTCAAATTTATTTATTAAAACAACAGGTGCAAATGCCTCTTCTTTGTAAATTTTAGCACCAGGATAAACATCTATAAGGACAGTTGGTTCAAATAAAGTGCCATACCTTTTACTACCACATAACACCTTTGCACCCATTGATTTAGCCTCCAATATCCATTCCATTACATTTTTAGCTGCCGTTTCAGTTATCATTGGTCCAACATCTGTTGACTCATCAAGTTGATTACCGAGCTTTAATGCTTTCACTTTAGGGATAAGTAATTCAATGAATTCATCCCATATTTTACCTTCAACAAACACTCGTTGTACTGATATACAGACCTGGCCAGCGACTGCAAATGCCCCTTTTACTATTTTATTAACAGCCAATTCAATATCACCATCTGCACATACACAGCAAGCAGAGTTAGAACCAAGCTCTAAGGTTAATTTCTTAAGCCCCGCAAGCTTGGCTATCCGCTCACCGATTTCTAAACTTCCTGTAAATGTTATCATTCTTATTTTAGGGTGTTTAACAATTAAATCACCAATTTGTTCACCGGTCCCTGTAATAACACTAATAGCCTCACAGGGAAGCCCAGCTTCAAGCATAACTTCTCCAAGTATAAGTGCAGTGAGCGGTGTCAATGACGATGGCTTTAATATTGTAGCATTTGCAGCTGCTATTGAAGGTCCTACTTTATGCGCTACAAGGTTAAGAGGAAAATTAAATGGTGTTATTGCAGCCACTATACCAACCGGCACCCTTATATAAAAACCAAGTTTACTTTTCCCGTAGGGGACAGAATCGTAAGGAATTGTTTCGCCATAAATTCGCTTCGCTTCTTCAGCAGATAGTGTAAAAGTTTGGACTGCCCTATCCACCTCCCACCTTGCCTCATTGATTGTCTTACCGCACTCGCTTGCGATAGTTTTTGCAAATTTTTCCTTATCCTCTTTAATAATTAATGCAATTTTAAATAGAATCTCTGCTCTTTCATAACTTGATAGTTTACCAATTTCTTTTAATCCTGTTTCAGCATACTCAACTGCTTTTTCAACATCATCAAGAGTAGCAACTGGGACAGTATCTATTAGTTCGTTATTAAATGGATTTTTAACCTCTATTTTCTGAGACTTATCTACCCATTTACCACCTAAAAGTTGTTTCATCTCATTGATGTAAACTGAATTCCGGTCTAATTAAGGTGTAAAGTCAATTTTCCCGTCCAACTGTAATATGAAGCCAGCTATGAGTTTAGCTACATTTTCAATGTCATCTAATGATACAAGTTCAACTGGTGTATGCATATATCTATTTGGTATTGAAACAAGTCCAGTAGCTACACCACTCCGTGTAAGTTGTATCACATTTGCATCAGTCCCTGTCCTACCGGGTGCTGCTTCAAGCTGGTATGGTATTTTATCTTTCTCTGCTACCTTAATAAGTAAGTCAAACACTTTCGGATTTATATTTGGACCCCTTGATATAACAGGTCCTTTTCCAATTCTTATATCACCATATTTTGAGCTCCCTGTCTCTATTGCTGGATAATCTGTCGCAAATGTCACATCTATAGCAATACCGACATCAGGTGCTATCCGGAATGCTGATGTTGTAGCACCCCTCAGTCCAATCTCTTCTTGTACTGTAGCTACTCCAAACACGTTTGCTTTAAGCTTTTTCTTTGAAATAATTCTAAGGACTTCAGACACCACAAATGCACCCCCCTTATCATCAAATCCTCTATCAACAACTTTATCTTTATTTAAGACCTCAAATCCAACTGCTGGCACTGCTGGATCACCAATTTTAACAATTTTCTCAGTTTCCTTTTTATCTTTCATTCCTATATCTATAAAAAGGTCCTCAAGTTTAGCCACCTTTTTTCTTTCTTCCTCTTCTAAATGATGAATTGGCTTTCTCCCTATTATACCAAGAATCTTACCCTTTTTAGTTTTAATCCAAACTCTCTCCCCTGGTACCAAATGTAAGTCAATTCCTCCAATTGGTGAGAAGTATATAAACCCATCTTTATTAACATACTTTACCATATATCCAATCTCATCCATATGACCGGCGAGCATAACTTTTGGCTTACCTTCCTTATTTATCACTCCTATAGCATTTCCATGAACATCAGTAAATACATCATCAACAAACTTACTCGTCCTTGTCTTCCATATCTCTCTAGCCTCATCTTCAAATCCAGATGGGCTTATTGAGTCCATAAACTCTCTTAAAAAATCCAAACTCTCTCTCTCCATTTTACCCCCCTTTATTAACAGTGTTTACCACATAGTAAGTATTTTTCTTTCCACTTCCTTTACGGCAGATCAGTTTTTTATTAACAAGTCCTCGCAAGTGATTCCTCGCCGTTCTTTGTGATATTTTAAACTCAAGGCTACAAATTTTGCTTGTTATAGTTTCGTGTGTCTTAAGGTATTCAAATATTTGTTTCTCTCGCTCATGTATTCTTTGCATAGATTTTGGTATAAACTGGACTGCTTGTCCAATTTCCCTTATCTTATCCGGCAGGCTATCTACACTAATTACAGGACTTTCTTCCAAAACTATCTCTCTTTCTATCACATTTTCGAGTTCTCTCACATTTCCAGGCCAGTCATATTTAAGAAGCAGCTGCATAGCTTCGGCTGAAAATCTTTTTCTTTGGATTCCATATTTTGAACAATATTTTTTAAAGAAATATTGAATAAGTAGTGGTATATCTTCTCTTCTCTCTCTGAGTGGTGGCATTCGTATTGATATAACATTTACCCTGTAATAAAGGTCATCTCTAAATTCTCCATTTTTCACTTTTTGGTCAAGGTCTTGATTTGTAGCTGTAATTAGTCTCACATCCACTGGTATAGTAGATGTAGAGCCAACAGGTGTAACTTCTTTTTGCTCCAGCACTCTAAGGAGTCCAACTTGAATTTTGGGTGATGCAGCTGAAATCTCGTCCAAAAATAGTGTCCCTTTGTTAGCTGCTTTGAACAACCCATCTTTATCCTTAAATGCGCCAGTAAACGAGCCCTTCACATAGCCAAACAATTCGCTCTCCAACAGTGTTTCTGGTAGTGCTCCACAATTTACTGCAACAAAAGGTCCTTCCCTCCTCAATGACAGTCTATGAATTTCACGTGCTATAAGTTCTTTTCCTGTGCCCGACTCTCCTTGGATAAGTATAGTTGAGTCAGTTCCCGCCACCTTATTTACCATATTAATAATATTTTGAAATACCCTACTCGTCCCTACCAACTCCTCTTTAACTCTTGCATGTTCAAGCTCTTTTCGTAGTCTTATGTTTTCTTCTCTCAGTTTTTGTGTCTCAATTACCCGTTTAATGACGAGTTTTATTTCTTCAATTTTAAATGGCTTAGTGATATAATCAAAAGCCCCTCTTCTCATAGCTTCAATAGCTGACTCCATAGATGCATATGCTGTAATCAGGATCAGAATAGCTGTAGGGTCACGTTCTTTTATCCGAGATAGTAATGAAAGTCCATCTATTTCAGGCATTCTCAGGTCAATCAATGCAATTTCGGGTCTCCACTCATCCACAATTTTTAATGCCTCGTTTGGGTCCTGTGTTGTTTTCACTTCGTGTCCTTCTTTATTAAACAGTATGGATAGGAAATCGCAAACTCCCTTTTCGTCATCCACAACAAGAACTCGTGGCATAGAGATAAATACTAAATTATGTATGGCAGGTGGATTGCAAACACAGTCCCTTCTCCCACCTCACTTCTAACTTCTATTTTACCTCTGTGTGCTTCAATAATTTTTGATACTATTGATAGTCCAAGTCCTGTTCCCCCCTTTTTTGTAGTATAAAATGGTGTAAATATGTGGGGTAAGTTAGAGTCCTGTATTCCTGGTCCTGTATCTTTAAAGGTGATGACAGCCTCACTTTTTGTAGCAATCCTTTCCTCTTTTAAAAGCGAATACTTATTTCCTGGGTGAGTCACTTCAATTTGTAGCTTTCCCTCTCCATCCATTGCCTGTAATGCATTTATTATAAGATTCAGAAATGCAATTTTCATCTGTTCTTTATCTAACTTAAGCCACAAAGGCAATTTTTGTGTAATCTTCACAGTTACTCCATTAGATTCTTCGCTTCGCTCAGAATGACCTTTACAACCTTTTGCAAGTTTAACTGCATCGTTAATCAATTCACCAACTTCTACTGATTTAGGATTAAGTGGCGTAGGTTTTGCAAATGACAGGAAATTTGTTACTATATTATTAAGGTGTTGTGCCTCCTTTAATACCACATCAAATAGCCTTGTTTTTTCCTCATCATTTATACCTTCCTTAATAAGCTCACATGAGCCCTGTATAGCAGCTATTGGGTTACGTATTTCGTGTGCCAAGTCACTTGAAAATTTTCCAATAGCCGCCAATCTCTCTGTTATTTCAACCTCAGTAAGGTCTTGTAATACGAGTATTACTCCCCTTTTATCTTGTAGCCATGATATATTAATCCCAATAATCTTTGCTCCTATTGTAATCTTTTGAAACCTTTCTTGTAACTTCTCATTTAATAGTCGAGTAATCCACTGTCCAAATTCCGGCATCTTTTCTACAATTTCGTGCAGTCCATCTTTTACTTGGCAGTCTAATATTTTTTCTGCAATTTCATTTTTATAAAGTACATTGTAATGAGTGTCAACTACAATAAGGCCTGAGTTCATACCTTGAAGTATGGTATTAGTATCGAGTCTGATTTGCTCAAGTACTTCACCTCTTCGTTTAAATCTTTCAGCGATGTATCCCGAAGTAGCAGCAACTAAATAAAAGAATGTAGCCTGCAAATATAGTTTAAGATATAGAGCATTGGGGTCCGGCTTTGTAAATAATGGAAATATGGGGTTGATAATTTTATAGAATTCAAGCATCAAAATACCTCCATAAATTGGTATACAAAATGTAGCAATCCACATTCCTCCTTTCAAAAAGAAGAATATACTAGCTGCTACTATTGGAAAGAAATACAGAAAAGTAAGCTCGCTCTCAATCCCACCAGTATAATGGACAACTCCAGTGATTATAAGAACATCCAATACTACATTACTCCACAAAACAAATCGTATAAACTTCTCTTTTTTAAAACAAATCCAATACCCAGTAGTCAACAAGTATGTAATTCCAATAAGTGTACATAATGGAGCAATAGATATATGTTGTTTATGTAAGAAAAATATTCCAATTCCAACTATAACTGTAACAGCTGTAATCCTGAATATAGATATCCATTTAAACGGGTTTATCCATGCACCTTTCTCGAAAGGTGTGGGATTTATTATTTCGCTTTTCACCGCACCACAGATGCAATCTGGAACATAGGGAGGTACATAGATATAAGCAGTGTTCCAATCACTCCACCAAGGAATACTATGGTAATGGGTTCTATTAGTGATGTAAGTCCTGTAACTGCAGAATCTACTTCTTCATCATAGAAATCAGCTACTTTTTCTAACATTTCACCGAGGCTTCCACTTTCTTCCCCTACCCTAACAAGGTCGGTAACAAGCGGTGGGAACACTCTACTTTCCTTAAGTGGTTCAAAGATACTTTTGCCACCTGATATACTCTCTCTTGCTTTAAGGACAGCATTTTCTATAACCTTATTACCTGAAGTATTAGCTGTAATTTCAAGTCCTGCAAGCACAGGTACACCTGAAGTTGTAAGTGTGGATAAGGTTCTTGAAAACCTTGATATAGCAGTTTTACTCACAAGTGGTCCAAATAATGGTAAGCCGAGTTTAAGTGCATCAAATTTAAGCCTACCAGCTTCAGACCGTGCATATCTAAGGAGGGCAAAAATTATTGCACCAAACCCTATGATTAGCAAAAATATATAATGTCTGATGAAATAAGAGAGTCCTAATACAATTCGAGTAAGAAAAGGTAATTCTGCTCCAAATCCAGCAAATAATTGAGCGTAAGTAGGGATTATAAAAGTGACCATAAAAAACGCTGCCCCTATTGCAACCGTAAATATAACAACTGGATAAGCAAGCGCACTCCTTATCTTACCTTTAAGTGCCTGTGCTTTTTCAAGGTACTCTGCCACTCTTGTAAGTGTCTGATCCAGTACCCCACCAGCCTCTCCCGCTTTTACCATTGAGACATAAAGTGAATCAAAAACTTGCTTATGCCTTGCAAGTGCATCTGTTAAATTGCTTCCAGTTTCAACATCTCTTGTAATTCTGAGAATAATATCACGGAATGCTTTATTTTGCATTTGTTCGCTAAGAATCTCAAGCGATCTAACTATGGGGACACCTGCTTTCACCATAACTGCAAACTGGCGTGTAAAAAGCATGAGGTCTTTTGAAGATGCACCTCTCCGAAGTGTTAACCTAATGCCCTTGCCTTTCTCAGCCATTATTCTCCCTTTTCTTTCATTCGTTTAAGTTCTTCTGGTTCAGGGGATGCAAGTAAAGCATTTGACCATGATAAGACACCCTTCCTCACAAGTGAGATAAGCGACATATTCATTGTTTGCATTCCATATTTTTGCGATGTCTGGATTACTCCATAGAGTTCATGCACCCGATTATCTCTTATAAGCGCCCTTATTGCAGGAGTAACTACCATAATTTCTAATGCAAGTACTAACCCCCTTCCTGATGCTCTTGGTAATAATCGCTGTACAATTACTCCTTCAAGTGTAAGTGAAAGTTGTGTTCTTACCTGCCGCTGCTGATGCGGTGGGAATACATCTATTATCCTATTAACTGATTCTGTAGCTGAATCAGTATGAAGTGTAGATAGGACTAGATGCCCAGTCTCAGCAGCAGTGAGTGCAGACCCAATAGTCTCGAGGTCTCTCATTTCTCCCACAAGTATAACATCTGGGTCTTGTCTCAGCACATACTTAAGGGCACGTGCAAACGAGTGTGTATCTTGGCCTACTTCTCTTTGCTGTACTATTGCCCTTTTATGATTATGCACATATTCAATTGGGTCTTCTATTGTAATGATATGGCAGGCACGTTCAGTATTTATTTTATCAACCATTGCAGCAAGAGTAGTCGACTTTCCAGACCCAGTAGGACCGGTCACAAGGATTAACCCCCTCATTTTCTGCAACATTGAATCAATACTTGACGGTAGACCAAGTTCCCTGAGTGTAGGAATTTCAATTGGTATGCGTCTAAGTGCACATGTTACACTACCACGCTCAAAAAAAGTATTCCCTCTAAATCTTGATATTTTCTCCAGAGAAAATGCAAAATCAACTTCATAGTCTTTTTCTAATTTTTTCTTCTGTTCTGTAGTTAAAAGTGAATAAGTGAGCTCCTTACAGGTTTCTGGGCTAAGAACTTCATATCCTGAAGAGACTAAGCACTGGTTAATCCTAAACTCAGGTGGCAATCCAGGTGTTAAGTGAAGGTCAGTGGCATCTCTTTCAACAGTTTCTTTAAGTAAATCATGTATGGATATCATATAGTAGCGGTGACCCTTATCACTTCTTCAAGTGTAGTTATCCCCCTTTTAAATTTTAACAGAGCAGCTTCCCTTAAAGTAAGCATCCCCTCTTCAATTGCGACTTTTGTTATCTCGCTTACCGGTCTTCTTGCAAGTGCAAGCTCCTTAATTTTAGGAGTAACAGACATAACTTCAAATACTCCCTCCCTCCCTCTGTATCCAACATTGCATTCAGAGCACCCTTTTCCATGATATGGAGTTATATTCTTCATTTCATCAGGACTTAATCCTACTTCCTTAAGAGCCTCTACAGGGACTGTAGTTGGCTCTTTACATCGTTGACATATTCTACGAATAAGACGCTGTGCCACAACAAGAGTTAATGACGAACTAACCAAAAATGGTTCGACCTCCATATCTATAAGTCTTGATATAGCGGATGGCGCATCATTTGTATGCAAAGTAGATAATACAAGGTGTCCTGTAAGTGCAGCCCTTATAGCGATTGATGCAGTTTCTTTATCTCGAATTTCTCCCACCATTATGATGTCAGGGTCTTGTCTTAAGAAAGAACGTAAAGCAGATGAGAAAGTAAGTCCTATCCTTTCTCTAACTTGAACTTGGTTTATACCAACAAAGTTATACTCTACAGGGTCCTCAACAGTCAATATATTGGTGTCTGGTGTATTAATTCTTGAAAGTGCAGAATAAAGTGTTGTGGTCTTACCTGATCCAGTAGGCCCAGTTACTAGTATAAGTCCATAAGGACACTGTATTGCACGTAGGAATTGGTCTAACTCTTTTGGCTCAAATCCTAACTTTTCAAGGTCAACACAAAGAGCACTCTTATCAAGAACCCTAAGGACTACTTTTTCACCATAAATAGTTGGCATTGTAGAGACTCTAAAATCAACTTCACGCTCCTCAAACTTCCTCTTTATCCTGCCATCTTGAGGAATTCTACGCTCAGCAAGGTCAAGGTTTGCCATAACCTTGACTCTCGAAATAATGGCATCTTTCAATCCAAATGGAGGAACAGGTTCCTCAAAAAGGACTCCATCTACTCTTGTTCTCACTCTTACCATTCTTTCGTAAGGCTCAATATGTATATCACTTGCCCTTTTTCTTATAGCCCCGCCAATTAGTGAGTCAACATACCTAACTACAGGAGCTGCCTCTACTGCTGCCTGCAGACTGGCTACATCAGCCTCCTCTTCTTCATGCTCCTCAATTACTTCTAATTCTTCTTCTTTCATATCCTTCATTATTTCTGTTATATCCTCACCCTTATAATACCGATTTATTGCAGCCTGTATTTGAGTTCTACTTGCTATGTTAGGCTCAACTTCACACCCGGTGATAAATTTAATATCGTCTATTAATGCAATGTCAGTGGGGTCAGCCATCGCAACCTGTAAATTCTTACCCACCTTTTTTATAGGGATGCACATTGCCTTACGAGCAAACTCGTAAGTGATTAGTTTAATAACTCTATCAGCAATTTCAAGATTTGATATGTCTACATATGGGATATTTATGTGCTTACCTAAGAATTTAGTAAGGTCTTCTTCAGATAAAATACCTTGCTTTACAATAGCTTCCTCAATGCTTTCACCTGCCGTCTGGCTATACCTATTTATTTTATCTGCTACTTCTTCTTTAATGAGACCCGCAGTTATAAGCCATTCGATAATCTTTTTACTATCCATACTTAAATATATTTTAATTCCTAATTATCATTTGTCAAGTAAAAAGTGCTTTGTTGAATAATTCGCTTTACAAAACTTGCAACACCTTGATTGACACCGAT
>JASEGA010000032.1 GCA_030018315.1 bacterium
GAGGACATTTTACCTAAAAAATAAAAGAGGACATTTTTGCTGAAAAGTAACAATATTGGGAATAG
Source organism: bacterium (assembly GCA_030018315.1). Classification (NCBI taxonomy): domain Bacteria; species bacterium. Next base: position 66 of record JASEGA010000032.1, read on the forward strand.
GAGGCGAAATGAAAGTTATATATGACCCGGAAACAGATACTCTGAGCTTTGTTCTCAAAGATAACCCTGTAGCAGAGAGTGATGAATTACGAGAAGGTGTGATTGTGGACTATGACTACGATGGGAAAATAGTCTCAATTGAAGTCCTGGATGCGTCAGAGCATGTAGCTGAACCAAGAGGTGTAGTATACGAACTTAAGGAAGTAAAGACAACAATTTGACCAAGGATAAAAGATTAAAGAGATAAAACACCACTACCAAAAAGGGATTCAGTCAAGAGAAGGTATAGAATATTAGACCCAAACTCAATCATTTTCTTTCGTTTTCCTTTCTATAAGATGGAAAGGCTTAAAATTGACCTGCGCTCTCCAATTAGAAGTAGGAAAATCGTAGATATCAGCATCACTTGCTATATCAATTTGAAAAGAACGAATAGTCATTCCACAACCATAAGTTATGCCAACACGTTTCCCTTCCTTATCATAGAAATAGCCACCTCTCAGCGAAAATTTATTCTCAAGTGTAATCTCAGCTCCTCCACTATACCAAATTTTATGTTTTTCACCTACTAAACTTTTAACTAAATCAACTGAAAAATTCAGGTCTAAGATAAAGGGAGGTAGATTTTTCTTTAATAACGGAATAGCACTAAAGCCAAGACCTGCCCGAACAAGAGATGGAATTGTGTCTAAAATCCCAGCCCCAACATAAGATAATCCTTCAGAGCCCAGGTTTTGGTATGATATTCCTACAGATAAACCTGGGATAGAAGTTTTATAAAGCATCCCCCAGTCAAATGCAAAAGTCTTTGCAGTTCTTCCATGTTTTTGGTGGAGAACAAGCCATATAACCTCGTCGGGTGCTAAAAAGCTATAAATGTATTTTAAAGACACACCTACCCCTAAGTTTTGGGTAACCTTCTCTCCATAAGAAAGAATTAGTGCATAATCATAAGTTTCCCATCGTCCAATTTCATTGCCAACGCTATCTATCCCTATCGTCTCACCTGTGCTAAGATAGGTATATCCAATGCCAAGACTTCCTCTCCCAATAGGAAGAGGAACAAGTCCCCCAATGTATGCATGTTTCATCCCAGAATATAGCCCTGGAAGCCATGCTGGATGCCCAAGCAAAAGTGAACTCGGATTCATAAATCCAATATTTACATCCTCAGAGAAAGCAAGCCCTCCAGGATTATAATACATGGCAGTAGCATCATCTGCAATCCCAGTAAACGCCGAACCCATTGCTACTTGCCTCGCACCCGGAGATATTATAAGAAAAATCCCATCTGCTTTACTAAAAGAAGTTATAAGAAAAAGTAAAATATACGGCATCATATTCCTCCCAATTTTAAAATCCTAATTCTTCACCAACAATAACAACAGTCACTCGTCCTTTAACTCGCTGGCGTTGGGTAATTAGTAGATAGTTACAGATTCTGGCAGGAACATCACAATCTTCGCATTTACCTGTCTTAACACAGGGAGTATCAAGGTTAAGTCTTTTACTATTTAAGACAGCGGCGTAATTTTTTACCCGGTTTACACCTTCTTCAACTGAATTTACAATCTTATTTATACCGACTACAATTATGACTTTTTTCGGTCCATAAGTAATAGCAGATACCCTATTTCCGACTCCATCCAAGTTTATCAGCTGGCCATCTAAAGTTAACGCATTTGTTCCAGTAACATAATACTCAGCAGTTAACCCTTTTGCCCGCATTTCGGTAGCTTCATCAGGTGTAAGTCCGGGCTTGTATTGATTATAAAGTGTATAATCTCCTTCTTGCAATGCTTTAAGTATTCCAGTTTCTGCGACTGTCATTGAGCCACCTAACCCAACCGTCGCACCTTTTGGGATAATGTCCATAACTAATTTAAGTGCTTTATCTTTTGTATCTGTATAGAAGGCATCGTAATTTTTATTCTTCAAAGCCTCAATAAGTTTATTGATTTCAATTTCTTTATACCACTTCTTAATGTCTTTGACAAGCATCGGATTAACTGAATACTTGAACTTTTTATAAGGGTCTTTAGTGTCCAAACTGGTTTAGTGTTTTAGTTGGGTCTATGTAATTCAAGTCAAATCTACACTTTTCTTTATCCATTCCCATAGCAACTGCAAGCAACTGTGTAAAATACAAAACTGGTATAGTTTTGAACCCAGAGTATTTGGCTTGCACTTCTCGTTGTCTTGTATCAAGGTTAAACTCGCATAGTGGACAGCTTGTTACGATAAGGTCTGCACCAAGCTCGTTAGCAAGAGATAGTATTTTATACGCTCTATCAACGACAAAGTCTACTTGGCCAACAGTCTGATATGAGCCACAGCACTCGTTAAGATAAGGGAACCCTATTGGCTCCGCTCCTATGGATTTAATAAACTCCTGTAAGATAGTAGGATTTTCTGTATCATCAATTGCAACTTCTTTTGGTCTAAGTAACATACAGCCGTAATAGGAGACGACTTTAAGATCAGCCATATTTCTTTTGACATATTTTCTTATTTTATCAAACCCAAATTCCTTAAGCACTTCAAGTAGATGTAAGATTTTGACTCCGCCATCATATTTTATCTTCTCTCTATCCATAAAGTCGTTAATTTTACTCCTTTTTTCATCATCCTGTGTAACCAACAGCTCTGCCCTCTTCAGTGTATTGTAACACATTGCACATAGGGTGACAACTTGAGGTCGCACCTCTCTATCTCCATTGCCAGAGACGCGGTCTCCCTGTTCTTTGACTCTAATTAAGTTTCTTATAGGTGCAAGTTGATGTATAAGGTCATCTGATGCAAGTGAGTATACTGTGCCACAACAGTTCCATCTGTTAAGCTCAACGAGTTCAATTCCCAACACTTGTAATGATTTAATAGCAGAATCTTCAAAGTTTTTAGCTGTCGTTTTTAATGTGCAGCCAGGATAGTATAACAGTTTCATTATTGCTATTATATTCATAAAGATACATGTTTGTCAACTATTTTATTTTTTGACAAATTTAAGTTTTTGATGTAAAATTGAAATAAGAATGAGAAATATGAGACTTGCCCAAAAAGTTGGTGAGTTACTTAAACAGAGAAAGCTTACAATTTCAGTAGCCGAGTCTTGCACAGGTGGGCTCATACAGGAGCTAATTACTGATGTCCCAGGTAGCTCAAAGTATTTTCTTGGTGGAGTAGTTGCTTATTCAAACGAACTTAAACAAAAGCTTGTTGGTGTAAATCCTGCTACTTTAAAGAAGTATGGGGCAGTGAGCTCCGAAGTAGCGTGTGAGCTTGCAAAAGGTGTAGGAGAAATAACTGGCTCTGATATTGGGATATCTACAACTGGGATTGCAGGTCCGACAGGTGGGACAAAAGATAAGCCAGTAGGTCTTGTTTACATAGGGCTATGTACTAAAGATGCTCTAAAATCATTTCGCTTCTTATTCAAAGGCGACCGCCACAGAATAAGAGAAAATACAGCCAAAAAAGCACTTGAACTAATACTAAGTTTATTTGTGTAAGCCGTGGGTTATTTTTATTGGCACACCAGTAAAGCCAAACTTTTCTCTTAATTTATTCTCAATAAAGCGTTCATCAGTTTTAGTTATAGGGTTACGCGACATGATTTTAAATCTTGGTGGCTCTATCCCAGTCTGCACTATTGCATTTATCCCTAATCCTGGCAATGATTTAATGAGCTCAGTCAATTTCCTTCTTGAAATCTTGTGTCTACGGACCTCCCATACCTTAACAGCTTCTTTTATTGGCTCGTATACTCTATCCTGTTTGAGAGCAGATATGTAAGTTATTGGAATAAAGGTGGCAAACCTCAAATCCCATTCCCTGAATTCAACCCCAACATCTATTTTATTGATTGCAAGTACAATACCCTTACCTTCTTTTATGAGTATATCTATAATTTTCTTATCTTGATGTGCAAGTCTGATAGTAGCATCTACAATAAGGATAGCGACATCACATTTTTGGATAGTTAACTTAGTGCGTACACTTGAGTAATATTCAATGTCGCTCCTGATTTTAGTCCTCTTTCGTATTCCAGGAGTATCGATAAGAATGAGTTCTCTTCCATCATACTTTAATGTTACATCAATTGAATCAATAGTGGTACCTGGGTGTTCATCTACAATTACTCTGGGCTCTTGTAAAAGTGCATTTATATAAGTTGATTTACCAACATTAGGACGGCCAAGGATTGCGAGTCTTGGTATTTTATCTTCTTTCTCTACTTCCCTTACTTCTATTTCTTCTTTTATTTTATCTATTAGTGTATTTATACCTATACCATGTGTAGCTGAAACAGGAACAAGTTTGGCAAATCCTAATTTATAGAATTCTACAATCCCACTTTCTCTTTTTAGGTTGTCTACTTTATTCACGACAAGTATGAGCTTTTTACCTAATTTTCTTAATCGGTCACATATCTCTAAGTCAACAGGAACGAGACCAGTTTTAGCATCAACAATAAATAGTATAAGAGACGACGATTCAAGCGATACTTCAACCTGTTCCTTTACCTTTGCCTTAAGTCCTGTATGTTCGTATGGGAAATAGCCGCCAGTATCCACTAAGTAAATATGTGCACCAAACAAGTCAACTTCTTTTATGTTCCTATCCCTTGTAATCCCAGGTTGCGGATGTGTAACCGCAATTCTACTCCCGATAAGCCGATTAAACAGTGTAGATTTACCTACATTCTCACGTCCAACTATGGATACTATTGGTAACATATTTTAATATATCATATAGGATTAAAAATTCAAGATAAAAAATCAAAATTGACCACAGATAATTTTGTATAATTAGTAGCTTAAATTGAGGATTCCCTTTGCAGTATTACAAAGTATTGAGGTAATTCTTCTTTAAATATATGCTTAACTTCCCACCCACCCTGTGATGCGAGTTGTTCAAGCTCTTGTGATGTAAGCAGCAGTAAGTTAAACCAGTTCCCAATTATGCCGTTATACTCTACCCTTATTTTAACCTGTCCTTTGGGGAGTCCCCTTTTTATATTTCGGCGATGGTATTCAAGATGATACGGATTATCAGTCTTTTCTGGGTCAACACATGATGCAATTATTAAGGCATTGTTATTCGCTATTTTCCATAACTCCTGTAGCATTTTAATTGTCCCATCAATAGTGCCACCAATCCCAAAATTGTTTCCCATTAATAGGAATGTATCAAATTTATTTGGTTTAAATGGTAATGCAAGTGAGTTTGCATTTACTACCCATTTTACTCCTCTTTGTTTAGAAAGCTTACATGCTAATAATGCCTTATCTATTCCTATAACTTCATATCCTAATTTTTGTAACCATATAGAATGCCTACCAGCACCACAGCCTACATCAAGTATAAGTCCATTAGCAAACTTAAGAGCTGGTTTTTCATCTTCATATACTTGGAAATAAAAGCCCGGATTCTCGTAATCAATGTAGCCATCGTCTCTTCTAATCAAATACTCTGTCTCCTTACCATGAAAGTAGTCCATTAACGCATGACCAAACGGGTCGTTCATTGCAACTAAAATAAATTCAAAGGTGTCATTGCAAGTCCCGCTTTATCGGGACGAAGCAATCTCCTTTAAATATTGAGGGAGAGCAAAAGATGCAATATGGATATCAGGGTTGTAATATTTGAGTCCTGCAGGTGGTGTTCTTTTAGGTGATAAAGGGTCAATTTTTTGTGATGCAAATGTAAACGACCATACACCACCATAACTTGGGACTTCTGCAAGATAAACTCGTACAATTTTGAACAGTTTTTTCAATTTTTTATTATAGCTTTTAACAAAATCTGTAATATAAAACGGAGTCTCCGTCTGCGCTACCCATATTCCATCAGAATTAAGCAGGTTAGCACCCACGTTTAAAAAATCGTCCTCTACTAATCTTGCACCCGGTCCGATTGGGTCAGTTGAGTCAACAAATATAATATCAAATTTACCTTTCTCTTTTTTAACCCACAAAGCACCATCAGTGTTAATAATTTCTACTCTCCAGTCTTTGAGTCCTTTGGTTAGCTCTGGAAAATATTCATTTGATACATCAATCACTCTTTTATCAATCTCTATCAACTTAATCTCATCTACTTCATATTTAAGTATTTCTCTTACAGTGCCTCCATCTCCTCCCCCTATAACTGCTATTCTTTTAGGGTTTGGGTGCACAATCATTGCTGGATGCACCAGCATCTCATGATATGCAAATTCGTCTCTCTCAGTTACCATAACGACACCATCTAAAATTAACATCCTACCAAACTCATAGGTATCAATCACTTCAATAGTCTGGTACGGTGTCTTTTCTTTATGTAACTTTTTTTTGACTTTAAAATCTTGCTGTAAATATGGTGAGAAATAACTCTTCTGTGTATACCAGAGTTCTCGAGGTGATACCTCTTCTGGCATAGTTACCTGCCCGCCGTCAGGCAGGGAGGATGCCCCTCTTTAGTTCTATTGCACTAACACTTTTTGGTCTTAGGCAAGTTTTCAAATATTCTACTGCCTTTTCAAGGTCAATATCCTCGCTACACGAGAACAAGTCTAATGCCACATACCTATACTCAGGCCATGTATGGACAGAAAAATGGGATTCAGAGATAACGACGACTCCTGATACACCGTGCGGATTAAAATTATGGAATATGGAATTAACAATGTGGGCTCCGGAGATTTTAGCAGCTTTAAGGAAAAACTTTTTTACACTATTGGAATCCTTTATAATATCGGATGGACACCCATGGAACTCCATCAATATATGGACTCCAAGTACCCTCTTTAATTTTCTTCCTGCACTTATTGCATTGGTTTTCATTCATTATCTCACCTCCGCACTCATTATAATAACCTACTCAAGCTTGTCAAGAAAAAAATAAGTATATTATCTCTTTTTGACTTTTTTGTAAAATTATGATATTCTAATTAAAACTTATGGAAGCAGATAAAAAGATAGTACAGAATGTAAAAAAAGGATTCAGGCTTTTTCTTATAATTACAGTTGTTAGCATCATAATCATTTTAATCTTTACAGTGAGAAAGAATACACTCTATAGTTTAAAGCAAGTTAATCTTTTATTCCTTTGCATGACCACAGCCATCTGTCTTTTTCGTATATATCTTGAGTGCTTAAGACTTCAGACCCTAACTTGGGCATTTGGAAATCGGATAAGTCTACGGTCAAGTGCAGAATTTACTGTTGGTGGCTATTTCCTCTCACTTACTCCTTTTGGAGTAGGTGGTCTACCTTTACAGTTTTATATTCTTATGCGAGACAGATTCTCACTTGGTGAGAGTGGTGCTATTATTGGGACGAGGGGACTTACGTTCCTATTTGCTTTTGTTGTTGGGATGCCAATTTTAATAGGATACCGCAGTCTCTTTGCCAGTACTGGAATTAAGATGCTTTCAAGTTATCTTGTAGCTATTTATGGGATACTTTTCGTATTATTTATCTTAGTAATGTGGAGGACAGAAAGAGTCAAATATCGGCTCTCGTGGTTTAAGAAATTCTTTATCCGCCGCGGCTATCAAAAGGCAATAACTGTGTTAGATAAGCTTATAGATGAGATAGATAAATTCAAGTTTGGATTTAAAAAATGCTGTAGCAGTGGTATATCCAAGCTTATTATCACAATTTTTTTATCTTGTCTCTCACTATTTTTTTATACCCTTATAGCCCCATTCCTTTTTCGTAGTCTTGGGATTCAGTGTCCTATTCTGATGACAGCTATAATACAGCTTATTCTCACATTTTTGCTTATGTTTGCACCCACTCCTGGTAGCTCAGGTATTGCAGAGGGGGTAGGGTTTGCACTTTACAGGAGTATCTGCGTAAAACCAGAATTACTTGGCATTTATGTTATCTTATGGCGGTTCTTTACTTATTATATTGGGGTAATTTTGGGTGGATTCATTATTTTAAGGATGCTAGCAGTGAGAGGCAAGAGGGTTGAAGTTAATCAATAGCTCTCATAAAGTTTTTTAATGATGAGGGCATCGGCTTCAAGTGTTGGTGATTCACAGATTATGAATCCCTCTACTTTCTTCTCGTGCAATGCACGCATAAGCTCTTTATAATTAAACTTAGACTCTTTATCTTCAAATGTAAGATGCATTTTCTCCCCTTTTGGACCGTACTGCATACCAGAGATATGTATGTGCATATCTTTTAAAGCTGTGGTGCCAAGCTCAGTCTCAACAAGTTCAAGTAGCTTCATAAATTCTTGATAAGAGTTCCATTTCCCACCTTCTCTTGCATAAATGTGTGCAAAGTCTATGCAAGGCTTGACACCATTGACTTCATGTGATAGTGATAAAATTTCATCAAGTGTCCCAAATTGTGACCCCTTTCCAGTTGTCTCCGGTCTTATATCAATCTTTACATTCTCATTATGCAATGTCTCTGTAATCTCTACCAGTGCATCTCTAACTACCCTATACACTTCACTCAGCTTGTCCTTTCCATAATATGCAGCATGGAATGTAACTGATTTAGCACCCGCAATAGCACCTATTTTTGCTGAATCAAGTATTCTTATTTTTGAAGCCCTAACTTTGTCAGGCTCTTTTGAGTTTAGGTTTATAAAATATGGACCATGGACTGTAAGTTCTATTTGTTCGTGAGTTGCTATTTCCTTCACTTTACGAGCTTTATCTGCACTCATATTGACACCCCTGACAAACTCAATTTCCATGCACCCAAGTCCCAATTCTTTTACTTTTTTAATTCCGGCCTCAGTAGACCTATCTTTAGCTGTCACAGGTATACCTGCTGGTCCAAAAAGTAAACCCATCTCAAACAACTCTACCTTTTTTTATAACTACTTTAACTGGATTAAAGCCAACCCAGTAAGGTATTTCCTTATAAGAGTTTACACTAAGTATAAGTATATCAGCATCCTTACCTATTTCAATACTTCCAACCCTATCTCCGAGTCCAATTGCATAAGCCGCATTTATAGTGGCTGCAGTTATTGCTTGTGCTGGTGTAAGCTTTAATAATGTACAGGCAAGACTTATAATTATTGGCATAGCAAGTATAGTAGAAGTGCCGGGGTTAAAGTCGCTCCCAATAGCAATTGGGATGCCCGCTTCTATAAGTTTCTTAACAGGTGGCTTATGATTCAAAAATAGACAAGTTCCCGGCAATATCACTGCAATAGTGCCAGCTTTTTTCATTAACTTAATTCCTCTTGCACTTGGATGAATGACGTGGTCTGATGAGATTGCTCTGAGTTCCCCAGCAAGCTCAGCACCTCCTGAGTCACTGAGTTCGTCGGCGTGTATCTTTGGTAGTAGACCAAATTTCTTACCGCACTCAAGTATTTTACGTGCGTCTTCTTTTGTAAAAACGCCGTGCTCACAAAATACATCGCAAAACTTAGCAAGTTTACTTACTTTTGGTATTATTTCGTTCAGTAAGTCATTTATGTATTCTTCTTTACCTTTTTCTGGTGGTACCTCGTGTGCACCAAGAAATGTAGAAACAAGTGATACAGGGTGAACTTCGTTTAGCTTTTTAATTACTTTAAGTATTTTCATTTCATCCTGTAAGGAGAGCCCATAGCCAGACTTCACTTCCATCGTTGTAGTCCCCCATTTAATAGCATAATTTAGCCTCTCCACTGCAATATTAAATAGATTGGATGCAGTCGCTTTCCTTGTACTCATAACAGTAGATATTATTCCGCCGCCCTGTTCTTTTATTTCCTTATAAGTTTTACCTTTTAGCCTAAGCTCAAATTCGTCTGCCCTTGACCCAGCAAATATGAGGTGAGTGTGTGAGTCGATAAAGCCAGGCATTACTACTTTACCCTGTGCATCAATTTTCATTTTTGCAGGTTTTGTAGCTCCAATTCCAGATATCTTTCCATCCTTTATTGAAATACTTACATCTTTAAAGATTCCAAGCTCTCCTATCGAAACTCCTCCACGAGGATATCCGGGACTCAAAGTAATGATTTCAGAAGCATTTATAATTGTTAAATCTTCCATTTCTTGAATCACGAAACTACAGAATAGACAAAAACATAGAAATTAGCTTACCTCTTTTTACGATTCGTATTTCTTGAATACCATAAAAATGTAGCGACTATCGTATGGATTTCTAAAAATATCCATCAATCTAAGATTCTTACTTATTTGGGAAGTTTTGAAAATCTTTTTTAGAGTGTCTACAGTAAAGAAATAACAAAAACAACCAGTATCAATAAGACCTCCTATGAATTCTCTTGGGATAAATAATTTCAATTTTCTTCCTCTTTTCTTAATCTTTTTGTTAAAAAAGTAATTCTACCAGTAACAATAATTATAACTCCTCTCAGCAGTGACTAAGGCCATACCATTTGGTTTTAGAATATCTACTATTGAGTTTATAAAACTTCTTTGGGTGTTCCTATTGGGCAAGAAACTATAAAACTCTACCACCACATAATCAAAAGACTCCTTCTTAAACCCCAGTTGACCTGCATCCATACATATATCCTTATCATTAAATCCATTTCTCCTACTATACTTACTCAAACATCTACTATATTTTTCTACAAAATCAATCCCGATAACCTCATATCCATTCTTGGCTAACTCAACACAATCTCTCCCAGGTTCACTTCCTATATAGAGTAGTCTTCCCTTACGGCTAAAATACTCTTCCAGAACAGCTCTTCGACCAGGATCCAAGGAGTAATCTTCCCAATACTTCCTTGTAGGTGAAATATTTAATTTTCTCCAGTGACTTTTGTTTATCATGTTCATTTCCTTAAAGGTGACATGTTTACTTGCCATATTGAACAAAAATTTACAAAGCCACATATCCCACTCAGCAGCAAGACGGATTAAAGGGATGGTATCTAATCTTTCTCCGGATAGCAAATTTTACTAATTTTAGAGTTACACTCTGTAAAGATGGCTTTACTATCCAGCCTACATACCAGATAGCATATCCCCAATAATGATAAAAATATCCTAAGAAAAGCCTAATTTTTGAATAATAGGTCTCCATCTCTTTTATTGTTTTCTAAGTTAAATTTGTCCTCTCTCTGTTTCTTTTTTCCTGCAATTTTTTGGATAAAAGTTTTTGTGAAATTATTCCTTGCTCTGTAATTATTCCAGTAAAATACTTAATTGGAATCTCTTCAAAATAGAAGTTTAAGATTTTAATTCCATTTTCAGTCCAAATTTCATTTGGATTTTCAGGTATTTCTTCAACCTTTGCTTCTTTTTTAGACAAAAACTTATCTATCCCACATACTACATAACATGGGACCTTAAATTCTTTTGCCATTATTGCTATAGCTAATGTGCCTACTTTATTTATCACTGAATCCTCAGTTACTCTATCAGCACCTACAACAATAACTTCTACATCTCTTATAAATCTTGATATTTCAGCCTCTGTTATAAAAATAACTTTTAAGCCTGCCTCCCGTAGTTTTAATGCAAGCTTCCTACCCTCAAAATTAGGCCGTGACTCAGAGATAAAAACTGAAATCTCATTAAGTGTCCTTAATGCTTCAAATACTGTGCTACTATAGCTATATGTAAGAACTACTTTTTTGTTGGTAAGCACCTTATGTGCATTTTTAATTAAGGCTGCTAAATTTGGAGCAGTGGTAACTATTGCTCTCACTTTTTGGTCTATGAAGTTCAATTCTTTTAAATCCTTAGTCTCTGTAATTATTGACTTAACAAGCACTTTAATAGGTGCCATTGTCGGTTTTGCTATAGCAAGCTGATTTAAAAAATCAAATAATGAGTCTTTAGAATGTGGTTTAGTAATGAATTCAAGTATAGCCTTAGCAGCAAGTTCTCTTAGCTCATTAGCGCCAGATTCTTTATCCTCTTTTATACACTTAATCCAATCCATTTAATAGCTTATGACCCTATTTAATTTTAACACAGACCTCCTTAACTAAACAAAGCTGACATTTATTCTTTTGACAGTAATTTTTAGCCAGTCGTAGGAGTGAGACTTCAAAGTCAGGAAAAGTAAACGATTTAATGTTTTGTCTTCTCCATATGGACTCTAAATCTTGAAGAACTTCACTTGGGTTTTCTGATTTTGATAGCCCCATATTTTTTGATGCTATTAAAACTAATTGTTGAGGTAAAGTGTTAGCTTTTGTCCATATTTCTCTTAGTTCTCGCAAAAAAATGTTAACCGTCACATCCCCTATTCCTTTGCCTAAGTTTTTAAGTCTTATTTCAAGGTCACTTGGATTGCTTGCCATTCTATGTAATAAATTAAGGTCTCCTTTGTACTCTTTTATAAGTGAGTCCATCACATTAAGTAGCTTAGTAGCAGTCTTAAAATCGTATCTTACATAGCCACCGGCATCAAGTATTCTAACAAGACCGTCCCAGCCCGTATCTACAATTTTTTGTGCTGAAATAACACTACTACGCTCAAATTCTTTGTAAGTATTAACTGCAATTCTTTCGCCAATCCTGGCTGCAAAAAGAATAGATGCAAGCCACCATTTGAATATCTCAGCTGAATCCTCACCCTCAAGTCTTATTCCTAACTCTTTTGAGAATCTGCCACCAATGGCTTGAATAAGTGTAGGAATATAAAATCTCATAAAAATTGTAATAAAATAGATTTTACCTTCTTGTAAGTTACTCTTCTATGTGAAATACAGAAGATTATCTTGCCAAAAGTGAATATTAATTTTCCAACCACTTGCAGTATTAAGAAAACCATATTTTCAAAATTCTTACCTAACAGACAACCCATAAAAGAGGCGATGGCTCTTTTAAATGCTTCTCGCCACACTCTCAGGCTATTTCTTAGGATGCAAGATAATGGAAAGTTGATAAATTCTTGATATTTTTTAACCAGAGGGTAGTAGGAATATCCTGCTTCAAAAAGTCCCTTAAAGAATGCACGAAATGTGTTCTCATGATCATGATAGACTATTGCCTGTGAGATATACTTAAGGGTACGCCCTTTAAGTTGAACCCGCCATGATATGTCAACGTCATCGCAACGCCCAATTTTTTCATCAAATCCTCCAATAGCTATAAGGTCGTTCCTCCTGAAAATTGAGTTTAACCCTATAATCCAGGGAAATGGGTATTTTATTTCACTCACCCATCTTTTGTTAGAATAAATAAATTGATAATAATATCTATCTATCCAATTCCTAATTCTATATGGTAAAATATTACCACCACAACCACCAACCTCATCGACTTGGAATTCCTTTACAAATTCTGAAATCCAATCCCTATGGATGATACAATCATGACTTAGAAAAGCTACCAGCTCACCTGTACATATGGTAAGCCCCCTATTCTTGGCAGCTGCCCAATTTCTATGTCGCTCAAAAACATAGGTTACAGGAAATTGGGTTGCGATTTCTTTTGTCCTATCAGTTGAATTATTGTCCACTACTATTATCTCTAATCTATCTCTAGGATATTTGAGCTTCATAAGGGAATTAAGGCACTCCATTAGTGTTCGCTCCCCATTATATACTGGTACAATTACACTTACTTTTGGAAGAAAGTGTAGTTCCATAAGCTTAACAACGCAAATATTTCTATACTATACTGCAGAAACAGCCTTTGAGACTTTGTCAATGAAACTTCAATTTCTTAAAATTATTACATCGTGAGCAAATAGTATATATCTTTGGCCCTTTATACTCTTTTTGGCAAAACAAACTCCTAGAATATAAATATTTATCATTATACCAAATTTTTTCAAAAGAGTCTTTGTTTAAATTGCCAAATGTATTCTTTTTATTGGTAATTAAACAACACGGGGATACAGTACCATCTGGATTTATTACTGCACTATTAAATAAGTATGTGCAAATTTCATTATATAAAGGGTATTTATATTTCCTTTTATATGCACTCCTCACATACTTTTTATTTTTGGGTAGCCATTCTTCCTTTAACTTTTGAATATCCTTACGAATAGTATAATCTGGTAGATCATCTGATAACCCCATTTTAGATGTGACAAAATTGATTCCAATTTGACGCGCCATTTTTTTAGCTTTTAATATTTCATGTTCGTTATACTTATTGACAATGAATTTCCAAGTAATAACTGGATTATTTTTTTCCTGCTTCTTTTTAATATTGACCAATCTTTTTATCCCGTTAATAACAGCGGTAAAATTGCCATTTATTCTATATTTAGAATATGTTTCCTGAGATGCTCCATCGAGTGATATAGTTAAAAAATCCAATCCTGATTTAACAATATTCTGGAAAAATTTATCATCTTTCTTAAAACTAAAGTGTGAATGTACACAGATGCATATATTTCTTTTCTTGGCGTACGAAATTATATCAAAAATATATGGATTTAAAAAAGGCTCCCCCCAGTTAAATAAATCAATATACTCTATAAAAGGCAATTTTTCTAGAATTCCCTTAAATACTTCTATTCTCATAATCCCTTTTTCTATGTTTAATTTATCAGTTCCTGCAGGACAAAGGGGGCAATTTAAATCACAAATGTTACTAATCGGATCAATAGTTATCGAGGCAGGGAATTTAGGAGTTAATGTGGGAAAGCTTATGATATCAATCGTCTCAATAGCTTTTTGTAGATTCACAAAGACTATCTTCTGTCTTTTAGCTTTTTTGCTTAACTTTTTTATTACACTTGTCCCCCATATATAGAATAAGTCCTTAAAATAGCTGGGTAATTTTGTGTAAATTCCACACAGTATCTTTTTTACTACACTTCTTCTCTCTTCTTCCATCGGATTGTTTTAGCACACTTTCAGAAAGTAGTGAGCCTAACAATGCCCATTCGTCTTCCTATGACAATAATCCTTTTCCAAACAGTATCAAGCAACAACAAAATAATCAGCCAGTGAAAAAACTTAGCTAACTGATGAGAAGGGTATGATTTCTTATTCAAATAATAAAAACTTTTTTCCCATACCCACCATGGTTTTAAAGAGTGTAAAACATATGAAGGCGTCCCTTTTTCCAAAAAGTGCGCAATGTCCTTAAGCACAAAGTAAACAAAGCTCTTTATGCCGTATTTTTTTGATACTCTAATTATATATTCCCAGTTAATAGCATAGGAACTGAGAAGTTGCAGGGTATCTTTTAAAATATAAAGCCCATTAAAATAATGCGAATGAGCACAATGTAAAAAGAGGTAAATCAGCTGGTCTTCCGGACATAGAGTGAAGGCACTACCCCAGTCTCCGCTTATTGGGATTCTATTTTTCCACCAAATTCTATATAAAGGCTCTATACTGAGTGCAGGGAATGGATTAGCAAATACATCTACTAATAATAGGTGAGGAGTGGACTTTTCATATCTGATATAATTTGTATAATTTACATACCATATAGGATAGCCACGTGCTCTAATAGAAAATCCCTGTGCATGCAGGACATCCTCCATTAATCTAATGCTGGACGGTCTTACAAAGAGGTCTAAATCACCTCCTGGGTCACGTGTCATTGGGTCTTTGCAGAGAGATTGTAAAGCAAATCCTTTAATGAGAGTTACATCTACATTCTTCTTATCAAGCTCTGCCAAAACCGACTTTATCACTTTAGTTTCTATAAGAGTCAGCTCTGCGAGTCTCCTATAGGAGTAAAATTTGATTTCATCCAATTTAGATTTTGGAACAAGCGTGCAATTTTGATGATGATTTAAATATCTAAATAGTGAAAATAAAGCATGACGCCGTCGTGCATAAGCTACCAAAAGGTCCCAGTTTATTTCACCATTTGTAAGAAGAGAATGAAATTGTTCAAAATCACCTTTAAGCAATTGTATAACTAATTTCTCCTCTTTTGAGAGGGGTTCAGTACCAAATAATTTAGGATAACTTTTACGCATTTTGTAAGCAAATTAACAGGCACAATCCCATTTGTGCAAGCAAACCTTACAATATGAAAATCTTTTGCTTAAATCTATTTCTTTTCTTCTTATGTTCAATTCTTCTGGCAACAGTTCAATATTTTCTTCACACTTCTGAATAGTCTTTCTTAATAGTTTATAATAACACCCATTCCATATTTTATCAAAAGGGTCAACAAAGATATTACCCATTCTATATTGAGCCTGTGGGACCTTAATACACACATCCTTATACCACTCTTCCCAAGTTTCCTCAGGACTTGCATCTATAAAACCACAAGGGTAAATATCGCCCAAAAGAGAAATCCGTACAGAAAACCATGGCTCAAAACAGTGTATCCGGGTTGGATTAAAATGAGGAGCCTCGAGCTCTATTCTATATCTTCTTGCCAATACCTTTGCTTTTTCTAACTTATACTTTAGACTTATAAAATTATGGCCATGTATTTTACTGAGTTCTTGATTAAATCCTATTAAATGGAGTAACTTTACTTTATGAGCGTCAACATCTTTAGCAAAATTAATTAATTCCACTAACTCCTCTATATTATCTTTCATAGATGTTCTTCTCGTTTAGCAAAGTTCCATTCGTACATATATTAAAGTTGATGTCTCTATATTTACCTAAGTCTAACATATTGAAAAGGTTAGGATTCATAAAAGGCTCGCCACGACCTACTATAGATATTCTCCTAAGGTGCGGTAGCTGCTCTAAAATATACTTAAATTTTTCTAAAGGTAGATTTCCCCCTTCAGCCTTAAAAACCTTATGTGCACACATATAGCAGTTGAGGTTGCAATCGTCTGTGATCTCAATGGAGAGTTGGCGTGGTGATAAAGCATAATTGGACTTCTGTAGAAGATGTAATAACCTTAAAGAGACTGACTTCTTTACACAGTGTAATCTGTATGACATAGCTCTATTTTAAAATATTATGCCATTTTTACCCTTCAATGTCAAGAAAATAGCAAGGAGTATACAAGGTATACCAGAATTTTTTATGTTATTAATTATTAATTCGTCAAGATGTTAAATTTTTATTACATCAAAATGTTAAAATTTTAC
>JASEGA010000033.1 GCA_030018315.1 bacterium
CTGTGGGATTTAGCAGAAATAGGAAGTGTAAACTTAATTATTCAACAAAGCAAGACTTTGTTAACCGGTGAAGAGATGCATATTTTTACACATACATGGGGTTTACCATTTTTACAATATCTAAAGCTTCTATGGTTATTTTATACACACACTCGTCAGCAAAAAAGTTCATGCTGCAATTTCCTTTGCAAAGTGTATCCCTTCATTCTCAATTACAGCTTTTGCATATTCTATACAAGCTTTTATATCTTCCTTAACAATGTGAGGATAGTAATCTCTTAAAATATCATCAAAGGATATACCTTCTTTTACAAGTTCCAAAACCATATACACAGGTATTCGTGTCCCTTTAATGCAAGGCTTTCCTCCACATATATAGAGAACATATCATATACTTTTCAGCCTTTAATTCAAAGAACTATAATATATAATATTTCAATCTAAGGGTTCTGTCAATCTTTTTTTCCACAGTAACAGTTTTTGTTTGACAGATAATAGACCATGAGTTAAAATACAAATTATATGGAGTTTAACCTTAAATGTTAGAGAAGTTTTTCAATTTTAAGTCATTGGGCACAAATATACGGACTGAAGTCATTGCAGGTATAACTACATTTATGACTATGGCTTATATCATATTTGTGAATCCAGCTATACTTTCAGTGACAGGGATGGACTCTGGTGCAGTGATGGTAGCTACCTGTGTAGCTACAGCCGTAGCTACTATAATGATAGGTATATATGCAAACTACCCAATTGCATTGGCACCAGGGATGGGTATGAATGCATATTTTGCGTACACAGTTTGTATAATGATGAAGATACCTTGGCAAATAGCATTGGGCTGTGTCTTTATTGAAGGAGTAATATTTATTTTGCTTACATTGTCTAAATTTAGAGAAGCATTGATGAATGCTATACCAGATACAATTAGAATTGGGGCAGCTTGTGGGATTGGACTATTGATTGCATTTGTGGGCTTAAAAGATGCAGGTATTGTCGTTGGACATCCGGCAACACTCGTTAGATTAGGAGACTTATTAAGTACACCTACATTGGTTGCTATCTTTGGATTAATTGTAACTTCAGTATTATTAGCAAAGAGGATAAAAGGAGCTGTATTTTTAGGAATACTGATTACAGCAGTGTTGGGAATACCTTTGGGAATCACTAAGTTCCAAGGAATAATTGGCTTACCACCACCTATAGCACCTACATTCCTTAAATTTGATATACTTGGGGCATTAAAGATGGGACTTTTGGCAGTCATTTTTGTCTTCTTATTTATGGACATATTTGATACTGCTGGCACACTTGCAGGTGTTGGGGAGGTAGGTGGTTTTATGAAAAATGGTAAGCTGCCACGAGTAAGTAGGTGCCTGATGAGTGATGCAGTTGGCACGATTATTGGCTCTATTTGTGGTACATCTACAGTTACAAGTTATATTGAAAGCGCTGCAGGTATCAGCGAAGGCGGACGCTCCGGGTTTACAAGTGTGATTACTGGATTACTGTTTTTATTAGCTTTGTTCTTCTCACCAGTTGCAAAAATGATAGGTGGTGGGTATGAAGTCTCTGAAGGCATAATACTACACCCAATTACTGCACCAGCATTAATTGTAGTTGGTAGTCTTATGATGGGTTCTATAATTAAGATAAACTGGAAGGAGTTTTCTGAATCAATTCCAGCATTCCTTACCATAATTATTATACCGCTTACATTTAGTATAGCTAATGGGTTAGCAATTGGATTTATAAGCTTTGCTGCAGTTAAATTATTGAGTGGAAAAGGAAAAGAAGTAAATTGGATTGTTTATCTGTTGGCGATACTATTTATATTGAGATTTGTTTATTTGAGGACAGGTTAATGCGAGAGGTGCGACCTCATGCTTGATATTAAATTTATAAGAGAAAATATAGAACTCGTTAAAAAGGCAGTTAAGGAAAAAGGGGAGAAAGTTGATATCAAGAGGTTTGAAGAACTTGATAAGCTACGTAGGAAACTTGTAAAAGATAGGGATAACATAAGGGCACAGAAGAAAAAAATATCACAGGAGATAGCTGAATTAAAAAGGATTGGTAGGGGCGAGGTTACCTCGCCACTACAGGATTCAAAACTACTTGCCCAAAAGGAGAAAGAGATACAGGATAAGCTCAAGGATATTGAAGCAGAACTCCATAACATACTTATACGAATACCAAATTTAGTGCATCCATCTGTGCCAAGAACTACTGAAAGGGTTATAGTAAAAGAATGGGGTGAGAAAAAAGTATTTAATTTTAAACCACTTACCTGCGATGAGTTATGTAGCTCACTCGGGATTATCGACTTTAAGCGTGGCAGTAAAGTAGCGGGCTCTAATTTTCCATGCTATAAAGGACTGGGGGCTAGACTTGAGCGTGCCCTTATTAATTTTATGATTGATTTGCACATCAAACAAGGGTATACAGAAATATTTCCGCCATTCCTTGTAAATCGACGCTCAATGTTTGGGACAGGACAGCTGCCTAAACTGGAAGAAGATATGTATCTTATAAAAGAAGATGACCTATTCCTCAACCCAACAGCTGAAGTTCCACTTATAAATTTACATCAGGATGAAGTCTTAAGAGAAAATGAGCTCCCCATTAAATATGTGGGCTACGCTGCTTCGTTTAGGAGAGAAGCGGGCTCTTATGGGAAGGAGACAAAAGGACTAAAAAGGGTGCATCAATTTAATAAAGTAGAACTTATAAAATTTATTAAACCTGAAGACTCCTACAAAGAACTTGAGTCAATGCTTGAGAACGCTGAAGAGGTATTGAAGTTGCTTAACCTTACATACCGTGTGACCCTACTACCTGCAGGTGAGCTCAGCTTTGCATCCACAAAGACTTACGATATAGAAGTGTGGGCACCAGCTACAGGTGAATGGCTTGAAGTCTCATCGTGTAGTAATTGTGAAGACTTCCAAGCAAGACGGACAGGTATTAGATTTAGAAGAAAAGGACATACTGAATTTGTCCATATTTTAAATGGGTCAGGGGTTGCTACTCCACGCACCTTTATTGCCATAATTGAGAACTACCAGCAACAAGATGGAACAATTCAAATCCCTACCGCTCTTATCCCTTACATGGGAACAAAGCTTCTTTCTTAAATAAGCATTGTGAATACATTATTTATAATCCCTAAATTAGAAATAGATTTTGTTCCATTAGGGATTGGATATATTGCATCATATTTAGAAAAACATGGATATACAACTTATATAATTTGTGCAAAAAATTGGGCGACGAAAATATAATTAAATTTATTGGTGATAAAAATATTAAAATGATTGGCGTTACTGCGATGACATTTATGATACCAGAAGCCTATAGACTTGCAGAAATAATAAAAAATACATATCCTGAATGTAAGATAATTTGTGGTGGCCTCCACCCATCGGCATTACCCATCCTTACTCTTGAGGAGTGTAAATACATTGATGTTGTAGTAATTGGACAAGGAGAAGAAATAACCTTGAAATTAGTTCAATCAATAGAAAAGAATAAAAATTTTTATGAAATTGAAGGTATTGTTTTTAGAGATGGGGGTAAAATTATAAGAAATAGAGGAAGAGGACTGCTTAAAAATATAGATAAATTACCTTATCCAAAAAGAGAATTGCTTACTAAAGAGGAGCAAAAATTCAAAGATGTAAGAATAGCTTTGTCAAGAGGTTGTTTTTGTAGTTGTAGTAGTTGCTCTATTTATCCTAAAATAGTTCAAATGAGAAATGTTGTAAATGTGGTACAGGAGATAGAAAAAACATTTATTAAATATAAACCAGAAATAATTACACTGAATCATCATTTTTCTGAAGAAGATACAAATTGGTTTAAGAATTTTTATTCCAAAATTGGTCAATATGATTTCTGTAAAAAAACAAAATGAGAGGTTTCTTGCTATATACAGTTTTTTGATGATAAAATTCTTGAACAACTCAATGATATTGGCTCAGTTTATATTAACTTGAACACAGAAGAAACAACTTTTGATGATAAAATATGTAATATAGAGGAGACAAGATTTAGAGTGAAAGATTTAAAAGAGGTGGTAGAGAAATGTAAAAAAATATGAGAATATAAACACGTTTTTGAGAATTCTGTTAGGCAATATCGGTGAAACAAAAGAAACAATATTGGAAACTGTACAAATTCTTAAAAAAATTAGACTTAATGAGGTATCTTTTAAGGTAAGAAGACCTTTCCTCGGCAGTGCTTTATATAGAAAAGGAATAAAAGAAGGTTATAATATTAAAGGAAGATGGGAAGAATATTGTATGGATGAATTAACTCAATTACCATTTGTTGGAACAGTTCTTTCGCCTAATGAAATTTGGCAATTAAAAAAACAAGCAGAAAAAGAATTGGCAGAGTGTAGTATTAAAGTTTAATTATGAAATTTTTACCGGCGGTCTATGTTGTGTGATAAATTAGTTATAAACGAACTATAGAACTATATGGAAGAGTATTTAATTGTAAAGACAAAAATTACACCGCCAAATATTGGTAAGAATATACTCAAGCGGCCAAGGCTATTGAAATTACTTCGAGAGAACCTTGACAAAAAGCTTACCTTAATTTCAGCTGATGCCGGCTATGGGAAGACGACGCTTATTTTAGATTTAGCCTCAGAGATTGAGCAATATAGAAAAGCATGGTATACTTTAGATAAAGGAGATGCTGATTTTGTGGTCTTTATGTCTTATCTTGTAGAAAGTATTGTTCAAGCTTATCCTAATTTTGGTAATAAAACGAAGATTGTTATTAAAAATGTTACATCTGTTGACATTGAAATGGTGATGGGTACATTTATAAATGAACTTATGGACACTTTGAAGGATGAGCTTTTTGTATTCCTTGATGATTACCAGGAAGCAAGCGAATCAAAATCAATAAATGATGCATTAGATTACCTCATTGAACATCAACCTCCAAGTTTACATCTGATTATCTCAACTCGCACTTTACCTACTATTAGATTAGCAAAGTTGAGTGCAAAACAAGAGATATTTATGCTTAAAAAGGAAGACCTACAATTTACAGAGGAAGAAGTAAAACATCTATTTAAGGATGTTTACAAGATAGAAATTCTGGATGTAGAATTAAACAAGCTTGAGGAGCGTACTAAGGGCTGGATTACAGCACTCCAACTTATATCGCAAGAATTAAGCTATAAAAAAACAGATGAAGTAATTGATATTTATTCAAAAGCTGGTGAAAAGGTATTTGAATATTTTGGTAATGAAATAATGCAGAGACTACCAGAGAAATTACAGTCTTTTCTGCTCAAATCGTCCATTTTAGAATCTATGGAGCCAGAGCTACTAAACAATTTACTTGAAATAAATGACTCAGCTGAAATATTAGATTCATTAGCAAGACTTAACCTTTTCATTTCTACTATTCCGGGTGAGAAAAATGTGTATAAGTACCATCCACTTTTCAGAGAATTTTTAATGAATGAGATGAATAGAATTTTTGACAAAGGGTTAATTAAAGATTTACACCGAAAAACTGCCGTATACCTTACTCGGCTAAATGATATAGAGAGTGCAATCCCACACTGGATTGCATCGCCAGATTATGTGAAATCAGCGGAGTTTATAGAAAAGATAGCCAAAGATATAATTGACAAAGGAAAATTAGATACAGTTAACAACTGGATAAATAGTTTGCCACTAGACTTGATTAACGATCGCCCATGGCTTTTGGTCTACAAGGGCAAGATACTCTATATGTGGGGGGAGTGGGATGATGCAATGCAGGTATTAAGGAAGGCAGAGAAAATCTTTGGTGAGAGAGATGATAAAGTTGGATTATGTTATGTCCTTTATTGGATTGGGGTGATAATTCTATCTCGAGGAGACCCTGGCGAAGGGCTAAAGATTGAGGAAAAAGCTCTGCAATTGGTACCTCAAAATGAATACTCTCTCAAAGCAAGTATATTGAATGCAATAAGAGGCGCTCTACAAAAACAAGGTAAATACAAAGAGGCAGTTAGCACTCTAAATGAAGCACTCTCTTTATGTAAAAAAATAGAAGATGTCCATCTTCAAACTATGCTATTACATAATCTGGGCGTGATTCATCATTATCAGGGCAACTTTAGCCACGCAGAACAAAACTATAAACTCGCCTTGGAAATATATAGTAAAACTCTTCTCCCTTATGCAGGACTTACCTATAATAATATATCTGCTATCCTATTGGAAAAAGGAGATTATTCTCAGTGTAAAACATGGTTAGATAGGGGTATCCAAATCTGTAGAGATTTTAACGACCTAATAGGACTAGCTTACTCTTATAAAACAATGGCCGATATGTTTTGTGAAATTGGAAAATACGAGCTTGCTATGGAAAAGTATCAGGAGGTGTTAACACTTAACTTAAAACTTAAACAAGAGCGTCTAAATGCGAGTATTTGGAGAAGTATTGCTAATCTATACCGACTTCAATCCGATTACTATCAGGCAGAACAGTACATTAGCAAGTCGATGGAGGTAGCTAAAGGAAGTGGTGAAAAATTGATGCTTGTACAAGTACTTATGACGAAAGGTGAGATTGAGATAGCTTCCGGATCCCTAGAGAAGGCAGAAAAGACGCTATTAAACTCGCTTTCTATAATTGAAAATCTTGATACTAAATATGAGTTAATGCAGGTCTACTTTTGGCTGGCTCAACTTTATCTTAAAAAAGCTATACCTGAGGAAAAACAAAAAATAGAGCACTATATGAAGCTAACACTGGGTCTGTCAAGCAAATACGAGTATGACTTTTTTTTAATCAAAAAATGTAGGCATAATCTGGGTTGGCTTACTACTGCTGTTAAGCTTCGCATTGAACCTAGGTATGCCATATTTATACTATCTCAGATGGGCAGCCCTGCCTTCGATACTTTAACCTCATTATTTGAGTTAAAAGATGAACCCATACAGAAATGGGTAATAGAGGGGGTAGTAAATACAGGTGATGAGCGAGTTTTGGCTTGGTTAGAAAAACTAAATAAAGAGGAGTATCTTTCCATTAGGGAGGATATTTCAAGAGCGATTAATAGACTTCAAAAGATAAAAGAGGCTCCGAAAGAAATAGTTTATGAGCCCCCAAAAGAGGTAAAGTATAGATTTAAAGATATAATAGGGGAGCATCCAAAGATGCAAGAACTGTATTCATTTTTAGACAAAGTAATTGATACAGATGCCACAGTCTTAATACAGGGTGAGACAGGAACAGGTAAGGAATTAGTTGCGAGGGCTATACACTACAATAGCGGGCGAAAAGATAAGAAATTTATCGCTATAGCCTGTGGTGCTATGCCAGAAACTCTAATAGAGAGTGAGCTATTTGGTTATGTAAAAGGTGCATTTACAGGAGCGGTTAGTACAAAGAAGGGATTATTTGAGGAAGCAGATGGTGGCACTTTATTCTTAGACGATGTCACAAACTTGACTCCCGGGATACAGGCAAAATTGTTAAGAGTGCTTGAAGACAAAGAGATAAGACCTGTAGGTGGACTATCCTCAAAAAAGGTAGATGTCCGTATTATTGCCTCAACAAATAAAGATTTAGAGAAAGAAGTAAAAGAGGGGAGATTTCGTAATGATTTGTATTACAGGTTGGCTCTGCTCAAGATAAATTTACCCCCTTTAAGGGAGCGAAAGAGTGATATACCGTTACTTGCACAGCATTTTATTAGAAAATACTCAAAAGTCATGAATAAAAATATTAAAGGATTTGAAAAAGAAGCAATAGATTTGCTACTCTCTTACAACTGGCCAGGGAATGTTAGAGAACTTGAGTACCAGATTGAGCAAATAGTAATTTTTACCGATGCCGTTATAGTCACAAAAGCAATGGTTTCTACCAGCCATTTCTCTATCATTATTCCAGAAAAACAAGAAATGACATTGAAAGAAATGGAAATCGCACGTATAAAGAAAGCTCTTGCCGAAAATAAAGGGCACAGAAGTAAGACCGCAAAAGCACTAGGAATAAACCGTAGGACTCTTTTTAGGAAACTTAAAAAATATAATATAAAATAAGAGACAAGTTGCTCCACAGTTTTAATTACGCGTCTAAGAAAGCAAGCTATTTTGCCTATCTCCTAAATCACACTTTATATTTGATTTATTAAAATGGGACATTGAATTGGGACAGATTGTCCCAATTATTTTTATTAATTTCCCTACCGCTATTCTTATATTAGCTTGTATTATAAGCACTTACAATAATTTGGGAGATTTCTGTCACGGAATTTGCTATATAAACAATTAATGGCTGACAAAACTCAAGTTGAATGTGAGGTAAGAACTTATCTTTTAAATGAAGAGTATGAGAGAGTAATTCCTATTTATAGGGGGGGCATTAATTCACAGGATAGTAATGGTGACCCAGATATTCACGAGCTCATTGGTAATGCTTATGTAAGGATGGATAAATTAGAGGCTGCTGTTCAGGAGTACCTTTATGCAATTAATCTTTATGCAGATAGGGGACTATTTGAAAATGGGGTAGCAGTTTGCAAGAAGATAATGAGAATTAGTCCTTATAACGAGGAGGTTTACTTCAATTTAGCCTGGCTCTATGCTAAACTTGGTTTGCTAAACGAATTAACGGATTCTTTAATAATTTATTTAAGACTCTCTAAAGATAAGAAAGAGCTACAAAATGAACCTCAAAAATACCGAAGTATAATGAATTTGATTATAAATGATGAATCACTGAAACCAAAACTTAATGAGGTTTTTGGCTTTAATCCAGATGGATTTACCCAATATATAGAAGGATATAATAAAGTTAAAGAATTACTTATTGAGGGATATAGTATAATTGATATTAAAGAAGTAACTGGTTTTGATGATGAACTTATTAAAAAGTATCAAGAAATTGCCAATAGCCATTTAACAATGGAGGTAGAAAGTGAAGCAAGATAATAGCCACAGATTTCACAGATTGGCAAAATATAGAGGACAGATACAAGAAGTCAGATGTGAGAAATCGAAAACTTTCTACTCAAAAATGTCTGTCTTCTGTTCTCTGGCATCTGTTTTCTGTGACTGAAAGGGAGGTGTAAGATGTTGAAGCGTAGCGGAAATCCCGCTTTTGCGGGGAAGAAGTGTGTTAGTATGAAGGCTTCGCCCTTGAGGGCTCAAGCCCGAAGGGTTGGGATGATAGTTTTAGTCCTTATTTTAGCCATCCCTGCTATGGCAGGAGAAATTGTTAAAGAGCTCAAATTTAACACAGCGGATTTGGAGTTTAGTAAGCTAAAAGACTACGATGTAGTTGAGCTTAAGGGAGGCGGATTTACTGGGCGGGTAGGTTTCCCTATGCTTCCTATGAAAGTTCTATCATTTCTTATCCCGCCTGGGGCAAGTATTACAAAAATTGAAGTAATATCTAAGACAAGCGAACCCATTCCAGGTACATACAAAATCTGTCCTGCACAACCACCTCAACCAATATCGTTTACGGAACAAGTGGAGTGGGTAGAGCCTAATGAAAAAGTTTATTCAAGCATAAGTTATTATCCAACAGAACTAGTCAACTCCGGGCATACTGGGGATATGGGTGGCTATAGGATTACTGGAGTTTTTATTCACCCTATCCAATACATTCCAGCTCTTGGTAAACTAATTTTTAACTCAAGGATTGAGTTTAGAATCATTTATAAAGAAGGAATATTTCCTATTCCAAGCGTGACTTTAAAGCAAAAAGAGGTATTTGAGGATATGGTTAAAACAATGATAGTAAACCCTGAGATGGTTAAAATATGGAACCCTATAACTCACTATCCTATTGGTTCAAGAACACTTCCTCCAGATAATATTGAATATGTTGTAATAACAGCTGATTCATTTGCTACTGAATTTCAACCACTTGCTGATTGGAAGACCAAAAAGGGAGTACCTGCAAAGGTAGTGACTCTTGATTTTATTTATGCAAATTATTCAGGTGTAGATAATCCTGATAAGATAAGGAACTTCATTAAGGATGCACACTCAAACTGGGGAACAATATGGGTTTTACTTGGTGGTCAGGGTGATTTTGAACACAGACAAGAAGTAGTCCCGAGAAGGAGTGTAGACTATCTGGATACTCTGCCGCTTCTGCCACCCGCCAAGCTGGATTCAATGAATTTTTGTGATTACTACATTATCCCATCCGACCTTTATTTCTCTGATCTCACTGGCACATGGAATGCAGATGGAGATAATATATGGGGCGAAGTTAATGATGGTGAAGGTGAAACTGAGGATGGGCAGGTAGATTTATATTCCGATGTCTTTGTTGGACGTGCACCAGCTCGTACGAAGACTCAGGTAGCTACATTTGTAAATAAGGTTATTACATATGAGAAGAATCCTCCTCTTGATTATGAGACTAAAATTCTTCTACCAGCAGTGAAACTATTTTCTACCGATTTCGGCGATTACTGGGGCGATACAGTAAATAATGCTATTGCAGACATGGTTCCAGCTGATTGGCAGGTCTCAAAATTATACGAGTCCACAGGTAACCTCTCAAAAACTGCCCTTATAGATTCATTGAATTCTGGATTTGGATTTGTCCATGTTGCTACTCATGGACATGAAGACGGTTTTTACTACGCTGACGGTACTGCGCTTTTGAACTGGGGTGATGTTGATGGGCTTATAAATGGAGACAATCTTTTCATTCTCAATTCAATAGCTTGTCTATGCGGGGCAATGGATTATGGAGCTGATAATGATTGCTTTGCGGAGCACTTTGTTAACCGAATCGGTGGTGGAGCAGTTGCTACAATTATGAATTCAAGATTTGGATGGGGAAGACCTGCGTTGAAGAGGATGTATTTTTCAGAGTTAATTGATACTTCTTTCTACCACGAAATATTTGTTAATAATTTTTATAACTTAGGAAGAGCTCATGCTGCGTCTAAGGATCGCTATGTCTCATTGGCTACATGGGGAGAAGATACTGTATGGGTAAACCCCGATTCTTTTTATCTTGCACGGGATAAATGGCCATTTTGCATTTACGAACTCAATCTGTTTGGTGACCCTGAGCTCCCTATGTGGACAGCTGAGCCTAAGCCAATAGTTGTTACCCATCCGTCTACAATAGGAGTTGAGCCCACTACTATTACAGTGAGTGTCTCATCAGATGAAGTTCCTATACCTGGAGCACTTGTATGCCTTGCGGGGATATCTTATGGAATTTATAAAATTTACGAAAGTAACACCACTAATGCAAATGGAGAGGCAACTTTTACCATATCACCCAAATCCAGCATAATATGTGTCACAGTAACCAAACCCAATTATTTACCTTATGAAGGAGAAATTACTGTAGTTGGTAACTTACCACCTGATGACCCTGTCTGCATATTCCCACCCAATGGAGCTACTAATGTATGGAATGTCCCTAAACTGATTTGGAGTTGTAGAGACCCAGATGGTGACCCACTGAGCTATAACCTTTATTTTGGTACAGATAATCCACCTATCACTTGCGTATATACTGGTGCGGATACTTTTTATAACGCTACTTTGGATTATGCGAGTACTTACTATTGGAAGATAGTAGCTACAGATGCTGAAGGAGCATCTACTGAAGGTAATGTTTGGTCATTTACTACATTTAAACCCGGAGAAGGAGGAGTACATACTGACACATTTTACACTATTGTTTGTGATTCTTATAATGTGATTATAACTACTAATTCTGATATTATGACTGCCAATCAAGGTGAACTTGACCACCACTCTTTTGATTCTCATTGGGATAAAGCATTCGGGTTTAATGTTGCGGTTCAAGGTACATCTGGATGGTGTGAGCTCACCATTCCTTGGGACTTGCTACATAGGGATACATTACGGAATATTGGGTTCAAAGTGAAAGTCGATGATGTTATCAAAGAATATGATACAGTAGAAGTAGCGGGTAGTTATACCAAACTATACTTCACTTATCCTGATGGTAATCATACCGTCAGATTCTTAGCTCCTATATGTGTTTGTGATGTGAATGAGGATGGTATTATTGATATAGCTGATATATACATTACAAGTTTACTTTATGGACATACACCAACTACACCACCACCTCCAGAGTGGAATCCACGTGCTGATGCCAACAAAGATAAAATAATAGATATAGAGGACATATATAGAGTCTCATTGCTTTACGGCGTTTTTTCAAGAGAGAGACTTCCAATCTCAGAGAGCTCTTTTGGTAACGCTATGGATCAGAACACATCCGCTAAAGGAGTAATAATGAGGGTTGAACCTGCGATTCCAACTTCTAAAGTCGCTATACCTAAAACTACAATAATGGCAGTTGAGCCAGAGACTACTATCGCTGAGCAAGCAGGTATTGCAGTTGGTGACACTTTTATGGATTCAATTTGTATCACTGATGTTGTCAATCTTGGTGCTTGGCAAACTGTTATAATTTATGACCCTAATATACTAAAACCCTGGCGCGCTTTGGAGGGTCCATTTTTAAAGGATGTAGTCAATGCAGCCGGTCAAGGGGCCACCCATTTCGCTTGCACTGCGGATACCCTTGCAGGATATGTAATGCCAAGTGCTTGTTTTTGGCCTGATGATTATGGATTGTTGCCTCCACATGGAGCAACTGGGAGTGGGATTCTTTGTTATATTAGATGGAAAGTTAAAAGTGCTGGGGATACACCGTTGGATATAAGACAATATACTCCTCCTATCAGGCCAAAGCTTCTTGACTTTCCTGATAATAATCCAATCCCATTTGACACAGTAGATGGCTACTTTAAGTGGGGTCCGCCTGAAGGAATTGAGGAAACTTCCATAAACAGACCTGATAAGCTGTTATTACAGATTTATCCCAATCCATTCAGTCAGTTTACGGTTATTAGTTATCAATTACCAACTAAAAGTAGAGTCTTGATTAGGGTTTACAACATTTCAGGTCGATTAGTAGAGACTCTTGTCGATGAAATGAAAGAACAGGGATGTTATTCTATCAAATGGAATGCTGAAAAGATGGCGAATGGTATATATTTCTGCAGATTAGAGCATGGCAGTGAAGTCCTCAATAGGAAAATGCCAGTAGTAAAAGGAAGATAAACTGCTGGAGGGCACTTTTGGGGAGATTGAATTCAAAATATAAGCCTATTCTATGTGATTTTTCTCTAATTGGAGAAGTCTTTCCTTCCAGATAAGTCCGCCACCATAGCCACCTAAATTACCGTTTGCATGAATTACACGGTGACATGGAATTATTATTGGAAATGGATTACTTGCAAGAATACGACCACAAGCCCTTGACGATATTCCTACCATGTTTGCAAGCTCTTTGTAGCTTATTGTCTTACCATAAGGGATACGATTAAGTTCCTCTATTACTTTAATTTGAGTCAAAGTTAGGTTGGAAATATCAATTGGGTAATTGAGGACTATTTTCTTGCCTCGTAAGTAATTAAGAATGCCATTTTTGACTTCCTTTAAAAATACCGAACCAGATACACCTGCTAACTTACCAAACTTCACTCTTGAAAGTCCTTTTGGGCTTGCTTCCAGTGTCAAATATCCAAATGGTGTATTAAATGAGAGGTTAGACTTCAAGATGCAAAAAGTTGTAGATTTGTTTTGCATAAGTCTTACCTATTCCTGGGACATTTTGTAGCTCCTTAAGTGAGGCTCGCTTTATCTGCTCAAAGGTTGAAAAGTGTTTGAGAAGAGCTTGCCTTCTCTTACCACCTATTCCTGGAATCTCGTTAAGTAGTGAACTTGGTTTATCGCGTAGCTTTTTGTGATACGAGATTGCAAACCTATGGGCTTCATCCCTTACACGCTGAAGTATCCTTAAAGCAAGCGAATCTTTTGGTAAAGAGATAACTTTGCCATCTGGTGTGTATAACTCTTCGAACCTCTTTGCAAGACCAAAAACTGGCACAGAAGGAATTTGCTCATGTGCAGCTCTCACCTGTCCTAATCCACCATCTATAAGTATAAGGTCGGGAAGCCCACCTCTCTTTACTCTACGGGTTACAATTTCCTTTATCATACTAACATCATCTATCCCTTCCACTGTCTTGATTTTAAACCTCCTGTAGCCTGATTTTTGAGCCCTTCCATCAACAAATGATACACATGAGCCAACCGCATATTTGCCACCTATATTTGAGACATCAAATGCTTCAATCCGTTTTGGTAGTTTTTCTAATTTCAAGACTGTCTGTAGTTGGTCAAGTGCTTTAGGTGCTTTTTCTACCTTCTCAGCTTCAAACCAGAATGCGGCATTTTTTTCAGCAAGTCTTATAAGCTCAAGCTTCTCGCCACCCTTGGGGAGTAAAATCTTTCGCTTGAGCCAGCTCTCTATTACTTCCTTTTCATCAATAGCTGGGACCACTATTTCTTGAGGGATGAAGAATGCATTTTTGTAATATTGCAAAATAAAGGCGCGAATTATTTCACCTAGGGTTGTATTTGGCTGAATCTGAAGAATATAGTGTTCACTTCCCAGTACCCTACCCTCTCTCACAAGAATAAGTCCAATACAAGCCTTAGCTCTTCTACTTTGAAGTCCAAATACATCAAGGTCAACCGGTTTATCAAAAACTACCCTTTGCTTTTTCACTATGGATTGGACACTTATTAGTCTGTCTCTAACTCTTGCTGCCTCCTCAAATTCCAATTGTGACGCCAGTTTATTCATTTTAGAGCTCAAATTTTGCTCAACTATTTTTGATTTACCGGATAGAAAATCTATAAGCTCTTGGACAATACTTTGGTATTCTTCCTTACTTATTTTGCCTTCACAAGGTGCATAGCATCTCCCTATATGGTAAGCAAGACAAACCCTTGCAGGAAGTCTTCCCTTACATGTTCTTATAGGAAATATCTCAGTTGCCGACTTTAGAGCACGCTTCATTGTCTTCACACTTGTATATGGACCAAAATAAATTGAACTCCTGTCTCTTAAGTCCCTTGTTGGAAAGACTCGCGGAAAATCTTCCTGTACAGTTACCTTTATGTAAGGATACTTCTTATCATCTTTGAGTCTAATATTGTAGCGAGGTAAATGTAGCTTTATCAAGTTAGCCTCTAAAATTAAAGCCTCTACTTCTGAGTTTGTAACAATATAATCTATATCATTAATTTTAGAAGCAATAACTTGTGTTTTGGGTGAAGAGGTATTAGCAAAATAAGCACGAACACGCTCCCTTAAAGATTTCGCTTTACCTACATATATAACTTTACCATTTTCATCCTTAATTAAGTAGACACCTGGTTTATTTGGTATCTTAGCAATTTTTATCATATAACTTTGTTTAGGTGTTTAGTTATTTGTTTTTTGGTAGTCTATCTTATTGTGAGCCAGCTTTTACAATTAGGACACCTGAATTTAAACTCTACAAAGTTATTACTACACTTATAGCATTTGAAACTTTTGGCTACAGTGGCAAACTCAATTATCTTATTCCCATCTTTAAACATCTCACTGTATCTCTTATTATCGTAGTATAATTTGAATAACTTCTTTTTGACCACTAGATTTTGAGGCTCTATCTCTTCTGCCTTCTTTAAACTCTCTATCGCTTCTGCATCTTCTCCCCTTTTTTCATAAATTTCTGATAGCTCAATTAAAGTTCTCACATTCCCTGGATTACGCTCCAAAAATGAAATGTAAAGCGACTCAAGCTCTGAGAAATCGTGTTTAGTTTCATAATATGCTTTTTCTAATCTATTAAATACAAGAAAACTATAATCAGGTAAGTTATCCAAAACTTTCTTCCATAATTCAATTCCCTTATCTACATCTCCTCCTTCATAGTAAAAATCACCTATAAACAGGAGAGCAGGTAGACATAGGTTATCAAGTTTCAATGCCTCCTGAAGACGTTTAACTCCATCCCTTTTATTGCCACTTTTAATTAACGAATCACCAGATATTGCATACAAAATTGCAAGTCCTTTATTATCTGATTGGCCTTTAAGTCTAAGAATTTTTTTCTTTACATCAATTACTTCATCCCACTGTGAGAGCTCTTCGTAAAGGAAGTACAAAAGGTCAAGAGAAGATATATCTTTTGGGTCTAACTTCTGTAAATCTTTGGCAAAAGATAAAGCAAGCCCTAATTTATCAGCTTTTATGTAATCTTCTACTATATTACGATAAATCTTCTTCTTAAGGTCTAATGAAACATCAGGTCTGATAAGTAGACTTCTATGAAGTTTAAGTGCATTTTTGTAATCTCCCTTTTCTCTTAAAATACTACCTAATCTCAAACAAGCAACAACACTTCTTGGTTGATCTATTATAAACGCCCTTAAAAGGTCCTCCTCTCTGCTTTCAGCTACCAATATGTCTTCAAGAGTTACCCTCATTTTCATTACTTCTCCTCCTCTGTTGACATAGTTTTAAGTGCGCCAAGTTCACTTTCTAATCCTTCAATCTCTTTTTGTTGTTTCCCTATCTTTCCCCTAAGTTTTATCTCATCTACAATTGCAAGCACAAATGCAAGTATTGCACCACCTGCAAAAGATACAATTATCACAGATATAAGGGGTGGATTAAAGACCTTACCTAAAATATGAAGCTCTACTAATCTGGTATTCTGTGCCCCAATTATAATACCAAATATAGCAAATAAAGTTATAATTACTATTGCAAAAATATACATAATCTCCTCCTTTTTGCCGAAGGAGGGACTCGAACCCTCACAGGATTTTAGTCCCAATGGATTTTGAGTCCACCGCGTCTACCAATTCCGCCACTCCGGCCTGCCTCGCCTTGGCAAGTCAAGGCGGGCTACTTTATCAACAATACTCAATAAATTATAAATTGTCAAGGTTTTTATCACGAAAAAATTGTTACTTTTCAGCAAAAATGTCCTCTTTTATTTTTTAGGTAAAATGTCCTCT
>JASEGA010000034.1 GCA_030018315.1 bacterium
TCTGTGGGATTTAGCAGAAATAGGAAGTGTAAACTTAATTATTCAACAAAGCAAGTTTTTCTTTACCTAATACAATGGTATGTTTTTCTTCAAGTATTTCATAGAATAATAATTCCTTAAACTTACATTTGCACTTTTCTATGAATTCAGCATTGAGATGAACTATTGTAATATTACCTAAATTTGCTGTGATAACAAGGTCGAACGGTATTTCAAATAACAGGCGTTTATCTTTCCCCTCCGCACTCTGAGCCTCAAATAATAATCCAAGGGCTTCCCCATTATAAAGCACTCTTGTTTGTTGAAGAAACAAATTATATCGTAAGCCATATCCAGTAGTAAATTTTCCTAAGTCGGTACCCATCATTCTTTCTCTTGCTCTAAAATCTCTGCGCCTATTTGGTCAAGAGTTTCCTTTATTTTTGGGTCTAAAGCACCTGAGATTAATGTGAACAGGTTCATTTTCTATTCTTTTCTTGGGCATCTTCAGCTTCATTTACCAAACTTACGGCTTAGTTCTTCATTTGTCATCCTTATCATAGTAGGACGGCCATGTGGGCAAAAGTATGGGTTGTTGGCTGTAAGCAGTTGTTTTACTAATGACTCCATCTCCTCATATGTTAAAGGCGTACCCGATTTTATTGCAGACTTACAGGCAACTAATTTAGCAGTTGCCATGAATTTGTCATCTTTTACACTCTCGTACTCTTGAAGCTCAAGTAGCATAGACTTAAACTCATTTGAGGTGAACTCCTTTAAAACTGATGGGATTGCACTTATCCTTATTGTTTGCTCACCAAACTCGTCCATCTCAAATCCTAACTGTTTAAAGCAATCTTTGAACTCGTAAAAGAATTTTTGCTCAATTCCACTAAGTTCTATAATTACAGGGAAAAGCAACTTTTGTACCATAATCTGTTCCCTTGTTATCCGTTCGTACATAACCCTCTCATGTGCGGCGTGCTGGTCAATCATTAGGACACCATCTTTTGTCTGTGTAAATATATACGAGTTGTGGAGTTGCCAGAACTTGTAGCCATCAAGCTCAAGTTCACCTTCTCTTTTTATTGGTGCACGAATAAAAGGTCCTTTTATACTTAACCCTTCCCTTGTTCCTTTAAGCACTGCGCTATATATAAGACTTTCATCACTAAACCTAACCTCCTCTTTCCTTGGATGAACATTGACATCTACAGAATTAGGTTGAGTCTCAATAAAGATAATAAATGATGGCAACTTATCCTTAAAAGGAGTACCGTAAGCATCTAATACTGCTTTTCTTACTATCTTATCCTTACAAGGCCGATTATTCACAAATATTAATTGATTAGCTGTAGTTGACAGTGCATACGGCTTGGATGCATAGCCCCACACTCTAATTTCTGAATCTTTATAGTCTACAGGTGCAAGTGTATCCATAAAATCTTTACCAAAGATTGCTGTTATTCTTTGAGCTATTGGTTGACTTTGGAGGCTCAAAATTTCATGTTCATCATGTACTAATGTAAAAGAAATATCTGGATAGGCAATTGAGAGTCGTTGTATAACAAGTGTGATATACCGTAACTCAGTAGCTACTGATTTTAAGAATTTTCTGCGTACAGGGACATTGTAAAACAAGTTGCTCACTTTAACTGTAGTCCCAAAGTCTCTTGCAGTCTCCCTTTTCTCAATAAGTTTACCACCCTTCACCTCTATGTAGTATCCGGTTGACTCTGTTTTTGACCTTGAACTAATCTCTACTTCTGCTACTCTACACATTGATGGCAGTGCCTCGCCCCTGAAGCCAAAGTTCTTAATCTCCCATAAGTCAGACTCGCCTTTTAGCTTGCTTGTTGTATGAGGCTTTACTGAAAGCTCAACTTCTTCAGAAGTCATACCTTCACCATCATCTATCACTGTAATCCAAGGGACACCTGACCCTTTAACTTCACAAGTGATTTTATGTGCACCTGCATCTATAGAATTTTCAATCAATTCCTTGACACAGCTAGCAGGCCGCTCTATTACCTCACCAGCAGCTATCTTTGAGACCAAATCAGGTGGCAAAGTGATAATCCTTGAGCCCATTTTACAAAATATATACTCAATTCAGTGTTCTTTCGTAAGTTTTCTCTTATTTTTATCTCACTCACTAAATACTTGAGTCTTATAGAGATAAAATTTAGCCCCTTGTTTCCAGGCATCTGGTGGTAGACCTGCCTTCTGACATAAGTGAGCTAAAGTCTGTTCTCTTGTCCAGTTTTCCTCAACTGGGACTTCAGGTAAGAATGTTGCCCCAGTATTACCTTTTATCATAATGATACCATGAACTCCAGGTTCATACTCGGATATATCCTTTATTTCATAGACTTTGCACAGGTAAACCGATATCTTTATTTTAATATCTTTAAGCTCAGTCTCAGATACAGGTGCAAACCTGTAGTCCTTACAGGCGGCAGAGATTGCCATCTCAGGCACTAATTTGGAAAGTGGCACATCAGCGTCATGATGTCCTATACAGCCGCGGAGCTGTCCATTTTCAGTTAATGTGACAAATACACCGCGACACTCATTAAGGACTGGATATTTTGGCTTAAATTCTGTAATTTTACCGGTCTTTACATAACTCTCAATAGCTGTTCTTGCTATCCTCAATAGCTCCTTTTGTGCATCCTCATCAAGTAGCTTAAACTCTGTCTTTTCCATCTGAGGTCGCACCTCCTTTTTATAAAAGGCAACAGCCCCATAGCCGACGACTCTATTTTTATCACCTATAGGTAAGTCGCCAGAGTTTGCATAGTTCAAGACCTTAACTTCATTTGCACCAAGTCCTTTAGCGACCATCATTGTTGTAATAACAGCAAGCTCACCACACAGTGTACAATGTAATTCGGCTACTCCCTTATTTAACTGTTGCTCACTGACTTTAATTACTTCATACGGGTTAAAAGATTTAATTGATTCAAGTGTAGCATTATCAACTACACAAGCATCTTCGTATCTTGGATAGTGTGACATATCTGAACTTGCAACAATTAACACATCTTTTCTACCTTTGATATATTTAAGTATTGCTTTTGAAAGCTCTTCACATACATCTATCCCAACTTGTCCAATTAATACAGGCACTATTTTGAAATCCTTAAGAACCATCTGCAAGAATGGCAACTCTGCCTCTAACGAATGCTCTTCAATATGAGTTGCTTTTGTAAAAGAAAAGTGCTTACTTTCTTTTATTATTTTATTGGAAAGGTCAGCATCTACTTCAACAAGCCCTAATGGCGTCTTAAAATAG
This sequence comes from bacterium, assembly GCA_030018315.1. Taxonomy (NCBI): domain Bacteria; species bacterium. The sequence continues at coordinate 3,278 of JASEGA010000034.1, forward strand.
CCTTCAGCATAGATTGAGACACCTCTAATGTATGCACGATGCGGTGGCCCAATCAAAATAACAGTGTTGTATCGGCGACCTAAAATTTGCTTAAAAGCGTAAGCTGCCGTTTGGCCTGAATAGACATAGCCTGCATGTGGGACCATAAAGCCGTAAATATCACCATCAACTTTATCAACTTTTACTTTATCAAGAAACCCTTGAACCATAAGTTGTAACTCTTGCTTATTTGCAGGATACCAAGCCCCTGCAACTGCTGGAGGTCTAACCTCTGGCTCTCTGATATTTTCCTCCTTTGGGTTACTTGAGCACCCTAATAGCAAAATCTCACATATTAGTAAATACATTATCAACTTGTAGTGGGAACTGGTCACTTTATGGTATACAGTGTATCTATGTCAACCCCTGTCTTATTCTCTCCTTGAGTCAAACTCACCTTATCAGGTATTGTTAAACCAGTCAAGGTATCTCTATGTCCATAATAGCCAAATTCGTCCACTGAATTCTCAAATATAAAATTACTATTCTTATCATTGATAGCGGTCACAACATACTCACCTTCATCTACAAGTTGTATCTTATAGCTACCGTCGTTGCTTGTAATAAGAGTCCCCTTGAGTTTATTATAATCTATGTTTTGTCCATTTGTAAGCGAATCCGAAATAATAGCAAGCACAATTGCATTTTTCTGACCGACTCCCCCATTTGTAACCTTACCAGATATTGACCCCTTCTTTGTACAGCCAGCAAAAATAAATAATGTAGATAATAAAAAAATTATCACCCGCATATTACCTCCTAGTTAAAATTGTATTTAATCTTATCACCAAAGTCAAGATTTTTTGCAAAAAAGTTTGCATTTCTAACATAACCACAGTAAAATGATTAATAGGCGATATAGACATCCTATAAGGTATAATGAATTACTGAACATTATACCAGGAGGTAATATGTGTATCTTTATATTTCTTCTTTTATTAAAAGGGGGTGAAACTATGGAAATAAAACTGCCAGCACCAGTCCTAAAGGGTAAAGTATCAGTTGAGGAGTGTATTGCAAAACGCAGGTCAATAAGGGCATACTTAGATAAGCCAATTAGCCTTGAACAACTATCTCAACTATTTTGGGCATCTCAGGGGATAACTGACCTGACTGGGTTAAGAGCTGCACCGTCAGCAGGTGCTACTTATCCAATTGAAGTAAGGGCTGTCACTAAAGATGGCGTATTCCATTACATTCCTGAAGGTCATAAACTGATAAAAGAGAGTGATAAAGACTTAAGAAAGAAGCTTGCTCAAGCTGCACTATGGCAGTCCTTTATTGCAGAGGCAGGCTGTAACTTTGTCATCTCTTGTGTTTACAAGCGGACTACACAGAGATATGGGGATAGGGGGATAAGGTATGTCCATATGGAGGCAGGTCATGTAGCAGAGAACATTCACTTACAGGCAGTGGCTCTCGGACTGGGCTCAGTTCCTGTCGGTGCCTTTTATGATGAAGAGGTAAAGAAAGTGCTAAACCTGCCCAAAGATGAGGACCCAATCTACATAATAACTGTGGGATACCCGAAGTAGCCCAGAAACAGAGATTTGTTAAGACGAAAAGAACACATCCCCATTAATGTCATTATCGTCAAATTAGGATTAATTTTTTTTGTTTCTGAAAAATGAGCAGCTACAATCTGACAAAAATAGACACCGCTTTCAACTCCTTTCCCTAAATTATCCTTACCATCCCATGTGATTTGAGTAATTGGGTGATTAGTGAATTGGTAATTTGGAAAATTACGAACCAGTTTACCGGATACATCAAAGATTTTTAATCTCACCTCTTTTAGAGCAATATCTGATATCCAAATTCTGGTCTCTGTTTTTGTTGGATTAGGATATATTTTAAATATTGAATTGCTGTTATTCTTTAGTTCACCCACTCCTAAACCAGAAATTGCACTTAAGGTTACAACCCTTGTGCTTCCTAATCCACCGTAATAGACTCGGGTTCGGTCATTGCTCAGAATAATTGCGCTTGGGTCAGCGCAGCCCAACGAGTCATAAGGGTCGGTTGGGCTTATGATTGTATCAATAATTACCCAGTTTAAGCCATCCTAAGACTCTGCGTATCCGATATGCTGAGGCTGCCCGACACGGGTTGCAAAGAACATAGGATAAGAACTATCTGGCAAATAGATTACATTTGGGTCAACACAGTCAGGTAATCTAATCCCATCTTCTGGTATAAAATCAAGCCCATCAGAAGAGATTATGCTCCTGATTCCACCTGTTGCTGAGGTACAATAGATTCTAATTCTTCTATCAGGTAATATTATTGCATCAGGCACTGATGTCCAACCATAATCCGGATAATTAAGGTTCTCATATCGTAATCCCTCTTTGGTCCAATTCAAGCCATCTGACGAGATAGCACTAAAGATTCTATGCCTTGCCTGACCAGGTCCACCAGGTCCTGTCGCACCTTTATAATACATACGATAGCCATTTTCAATTTTTACCAATGTCGGGTCGGCTACCATCCGCTCCATTGAATCGCCGGGTACAATCCTGATACCGGGCTCAGGCACAAAATTTAGACCATTATTTGAAAATGCACTCAGAATCCCTTGTGGGTTACAATAGTAGAGACGGAAGGCAGTATCACCAACAGAAATAACATAAGGCACACTGCCATCTTCTATTCTTATACCCGGCTCTTTAACCCATTGGCTGAAGATGAAAATCAATATCAACATTTTATTTTGCCTGCATTTCACTTGATTTTGGGGCTAACTTCTTGTTTAGTAGCTGTAGGAGAGCGCCATCAGGACAAATGTGTTGACATCAAGCACGAGGAGAAACAATTGAAACCAATAAAAGACTCAAAAATGATATGCTTGCCGAATACTTTAAATTAGCTTGCCCTACAACACACCAAGGACCTGGGACTTTATAATGCGTAATAGCTAAAAATGCCCATCCAATGAGAACAATGTACTTAAATTTGTCAAACACACTTTCTTTTGTAAGATAGAGAAGCCTAATTATTGAAATGATTATTAATAGAAAACCGAGCCATGCGCCTGCACCCATTATATGGTGAAGGGCGAGCTATCCAACCAATCAATCCAATGACAATCAACAAAATAAACAAAAAGACCAAGCCCACCTTCCTCTTTTTATGGAGATTGATTCTCCCAGTCAAGTCTTGAAGAAAACCAACTGGACATACACAGTGACAATAAAAATACCTACCAAAGAAAACTTGTCTACTCTGCAGGACTCTACGAGCATTTTTAATGGTTCCATAGTTTTAGTTGTTTATCTTTGGTTAAATTAGACTTTTGCAATATGTTCCTTTTACTTAACTGTTTAAATGTTTGCTCAAAAAACTTTACATGATTATAAGTATCTGTAACATACGAGTCATCAGGTGCAATTTTTACAGCCTCCTCTAAGCAAACTATTGCTTCACCAAATTTATATTCACTTGCATAGGCTACACCTAAATCACACAAAATTAATGGATTTTTAGGGTCAAGTTCTAATGCTTTTTTCAACAGTCTTACCCCCTCTTCCCTTTTACCACTAAAGTGTAAAGTCCAGCCAAGGGCTTGTAATATTGGTGGATGATTTGGATTAAGTGCCAGTGCTAGTCTTAGTTCCTTAATACCTTTAGCTGACTTGCCCCAATTAGAATAATTACAACCCAACAAATAATGATAAGAAGGTTCTGTTTGATTCATCTTAATTGCTTCTTTCAAATGCTTTTCTGCTAAGTCAAACTTGTAAAGATTTAAGTAAGCTTCACCTATACCTGAGTGTGCAAGTTCAATTATTTTAATATCTTGGTTAGGAGCTTGTAAAACCTTCCTATAAGCTATAACAGCTTTACCATAATTACTACTCTTTGCTTGTTTATCAGCTTCTTTGAAAATAGATAATACTTCTTCATCAGTTAGCTCTTCTTTGACTGTTACCTCTTTTGGCAGAATAAAGCCATCTTCGGTTACCACAAGCTCTTTGAGTGGATTCTGCTCCAACACTTCTTTTGTGCAATAACGGGTATCAAAAAATTTCATTTTCAACACATCCTTTATTTCACTAAATTTGTTATATATACTCTTGCGAGTGACAGCTAATGTTTTCCTTATTGTGTCAGCAGTCAGTTTGTTCTTAAAATTAGCTCTCCCAAAAGTATAAATGACTGCAGCAGCCCAAGCCTCAGGCTTGGCTATTGATGCCCTTTTTCGCTTACCTGTCTGCCGACAGGCAAGATTTGTGAAATCGTCCCATATTTTAAGACAAATATCTAACTCTTCTTTACTAAACTTATTTTGACTACAAATTTTTCTTATAATTAACTTTACAAGCTCAATAGCCTCTGTTTCCTTATCCATATTAGTCTCTGTATAAGTTAAATCAAAGCATCCAGCTTCTTTTTAAGTTCCTCTTTTTGGTAATACACCTACCAGTTGCTCCACTGCGTTACCATTTTTAAAGATAATAAATGTAGGTATACTCCTTATCTTGCAGAATGATGCAGTTTTAGGATTTTCATCCACATTTAACTTACAAACCTTGGCCTTTCCTTCGTATTCTTTAGCAAGCTCTTCTACAACTTTACCCATCATCTGGCACGGTATACACCAAGGAGCCCAAAAGTCAACAAATACTGGAATAGATGAACTTTTGACTTCATCGTTAAAATTAGCATCTGTCAGTTCAACTTCAGCTCGAGGTTGCACCTCTCCCAATGGCTCGAGATTTTCGCTTCGCTCCAACATGTTACCTCCTATGAAGGTATAGTGTCAACTTTTATTTGCTTTGTTGAATAATTCACTTTACAAAACTTGCAACACCTTGATTGACACCGATTTATGAGATTCTTCACTTCGTTCAGAATGACAAGGTCAAAATTGTCTAAAACCAAATCAGAGGTTGAAAAGCAAAGGTGCCAAAAATATTTATTCAACAAAGCAAGTTTTATTTAACACCTGCCAATTTCGGTCCTTAGACCATCCTCCTATCCGTGCCATCCCGCTTCTCCGGAATTATGCACACACTAATAACTTTATATCTTCTTTCAGTATCTTACCTTCAAACCCGGGCAACTCTACACTCTTAAGCCATTTTATCCCTATCTCACTAAAAATATCTTTTATCGGAACTTCAATTTCAGGATGCTTGTCTATTAGAAGACGAATGCTGTTTTTCGTCATCGTCTGAAGACGAACAAAAAACATCCTTTGCCTCAAAACAGCTCTTGCATCACGAGTATATTTGCCCGGTGCATATGCGAGAGGTAAAAAAACCAGTACGCAATAAATTAGCCAATACAGTAGAATCTATCTTGTCCGTTTTCTTATCGGCCTCCGCTATTACTTTTACCTTCAATGGATGAACTAATTTTACCTCATCTACCACTTCATCAAGCCAATCGTACATCTCCACAGGATCCTTCGGAAAGTCCCAATTCCTTGTAGCTTCCATCACTGCTTCAATCTCTTCGCCACATTTGCATCCATTAATAAACTTACTTACTCCCGCAAAACTATTCTGCAACACTCCTTGCTTTATTATCTCACCTTTCTCGTTCATTATGGTTCCGTAGCTAAACTTTTTGTGGTAATCTATTCCCACATTTAACATAGTACACCCCCTTTGGCCACATTATACTAATCTTTCTTGTCAGGTGCAACTATGCCTTCATTATATCTCCTTAGTAACGCAGGCTACCAATTCTTGTAAGGGCGAGGTTACCTCGCTCCTACCAAATATTTTTCTGCTGTAAAGGCGGCAAGGGCACCGTCACCTACACTTGTAGCTACCTGCCTTAGCAGTTTCACTCTAACATCACCGGCTGCAAAAATGCCAGAAACAGAAGTCTCCAAATTCTCATCAGTAATTACATAACCATGCGGGTCCAGGTTGACTACCCCCTGCAAGAACTTAGTGTTAGGATTGAGCCCTGCATAAATAAAGACACCTTCCACATCTATGACTTTCTCCTTACCAGTTGTCCTATCCTTTATAGTAACTGATGATATATATTCATCACCATTTATACTAACTAATGTATGGTTAAGATAGAAACTCACTTTCTGCTCTTTTTGTATTTGCTCTTGTAGTATCTTATCCGCAGTTATGTATGGTAGGAATTCAATAAATGTTACATTTGAGACAAACTTGAGTAAGAATAAGCCTTCCTGAATTCCGGAGTTGCCACATCCAACAACAGCTACAGCCTTGTCTTTAAACAATGGACCATCACAGGTAGCACAATAAGAGACTCCTTTTCCACTAAATTTATCTTCACCAAGGATACCAAGTTTTTTGGGCAGTGTCCCTGTTGCGATAATAACTGCATACGCTTTATACTTATGGGTTGCTGTTTTCACAAGTTTAACCCCATTTTCTATCTCTAATGAAATTACTTCTTCAATTACAAACTTAAGCCCAAATCTTGTTGCTTGTACCTGCATCCCTTTCATAAGCTCAGACCCCGAAATCCCGTGAGGGAAGCCGGGGTAGTTCTCTATTAAATGAGTAGTCATAGGAAGTCCACCGGGCGCCAATTTTTCAATAAGCAATGTATTAAGTCTCGCCCTACTTGCATAGATTCCGGCAGAAAGACCAGCAGGTCCTCCACCTATTATAATTAGGTCTTTTATCTCTGTAATAGCCATATCATTATTTTTAAATTTTTAGTTATAGATTTGACTTTTACATTTTAAGACTTAACCTATCACATCATATAAGGATTGTCAATAAATTTAAACTATTTGAGTAATTCTTATATAAATTATTTTCACTTTTTATAGGGGCGTATTGCAATATCCCTACTTAGGCTTAAAAAAACTTGACAAGTAAAGAATTATTAGTAATCATATAAAATTATAGCTAACTAATTTTAACTAGGAGGGGAAAATGAAAAAAAGGTCTGTTTATGTTTGGTTTACTAATGCTTGCAGCTCTCACTACCAATTGTCATGCTCTTGATAAATATGTGGTCGATTTTGTAGTTGCCAATGGCTATGAGCCTGCGATTGCTGTAAACGACAGTGGCTATACCTTTATTGTGTTTACTGCTACTGACTACACCATCCAACTTGAGGTCTATGATAAAGATGGTATATACATTAATGGAACATCAGCAGAGCCAGAGAGGGGTAAAGGTCCTGATGTTGCTTGTTGGGGTGAAGACAGCTGTGTAGTAGTATGGGGAAAAGATATTGTATCTGGAGAAAATTCGCGGTGTGATATTCACTACGCCATATATACAAGGGAAGCAGAATTGTGTAAGAGTGGAAGACTTGATGTGACAGATGGGTGGAGTATTTACGAGACGTAGCCTGCTGTGTGTGCAGATACCACAGGTGAGTTCTATGCAAGCTGGACATACAGTTATTATCCGGAACAAGGAGACCCTGTTTATAGAATATATAAACAAAACAGGTCAAATATTGGAGTCTCTGACCCTGTAATTATAAGTAGTAGTCCATCATATTTACAATCTGATATTAGTTGTTCATGGGCTGGCAAATATACGATTGTTTGGGATTATACAGATTGGGAAAACAGTATTTTTAGAATCTATGCATACTTCTCAGTTGATGGTATAATTCGGATAGTGGCATCCAGTGGGAGTTCAATTGGTAGTCCTCATGTAGTAGTTTCACCAATATGGGAATACACGTTTGTCGCTTGGAACACCTCTACTAATACCAATGGTAAATTATATGATGCTACAGCAGCTGTAGTTAAAGATGTATTTGATACTGGTCTACCATCCACTTGTGCTGTTGCAGCTGACCCATCAAATAACTTTATGGTTGCCGGTGAGGATAAAGCAAGGTTTTATACTCCTATGGGTGACACTGTTGTGAGTATATTTACCTTTGGAACTGGGTCACATCCTGATGTAGCATCAGGGATATCTGGTAGTTTTGCATTTGTGTGGCATGGCCCGGCTACAGGAATAATTTCAAATTTCTGGCGTCCTTGGTGGACATTTATGTTCTATTTTTGTGAAGAAAAGTATAATGTTGGTCCATTGAGGGAACAATTTAGGTATCTTGAAAGATTTGGGTCAGGGTTAATTAACTTGACTACACAACGTGACTACAATGGAGACGAAACGTATAAATATATTGTCCAAAAAGACCCAAACCCTGGCGATGCTAATCCACCTTTGTATGTGTTGAACCGTAACAAGTGGAAATTAGGTGAAAAAGATGTTGGAGACCCAAATGTATTACAGGAATTTTTAGAGTGGTCTGTGAATAAGTTTCCGGCATCAAACTACTGTCTTGTAATGAGAGACCACGGTAACGGCTGGTCAAAGAGGCTCGCCTCGTGGAAGAGAAAAGGGGGATACATTGATTGGGGAGGCAACAAATTAACTAATAAAGAACTTAACCAAGCTTTGAAGAATTTCAGTAGTGCTACTGGTGAGCGTATTGATGTTATAGTCCACAGTGCGTGTCTACTGGCGAATCTGGAGATGGCATACGAGATACATGATAATGTTGATGTGATGGCTGCATCTGAGGAGAAAATGTATACCTATTATCATCCATATCATAATATGATTGATGCTCTACTTAAACTAGATAGTCCTGATACTGCATTTAGCAGTAAGACAACAGGTAAGGTTGTACTCGCTAAATACCGTGATACACTTAATATAACTCCGTTCACAGATGTTACTTTTTCTGTCACAGATGAAGCCAAAATCCAAACCGCTGCAGATAGGCTACACGCCCTTGTCAACGCAATGATATGGGGTGCAGATTGGGATAAAGTTGTACAAGCAAGAGCTAATGCTCAGGTGATGGTCAATGCAAAGCATTTTGTTGATATTTGGGACTTTTGTGACGAACTTATTGCCCTCAATGCTTATGTTAATGAGGCTACAAATTGCAGGACTGCGTTGAGTGATGCAAAGATTGACGAATGGCATAAAGCGGGTGTACCAGATGCTAAATTGTTAACTATACATTTTCCAGATACTAATCAGACAGCGGAGTTAAAATTGGATTTGTACAGAAATAGTGCTACGCTCGCTACAGATGCAGTGAGTGGATGGGCTACATTTCTGCAAGTTTATCATACACTGGGGACAGAACCAATCAGACCGAGAGATTTATTGTGGGTCACTATTCCCAATGGATTTCACCTTTAGTGGAACTCTGCAAAAGATGCCGATGGTATTGATAGTTATGTCTTATGGCAGATTGAAGATATTTTTGAGATATTTTCAGATACAGTGGCTAATGCTAAAGTAGAGGATTGGAGCTTTTACGGGTTTAGTGTTGATTCTACTCTCTATAATACTGAAAATTATGCATATTTCTCAAGACCAGAGCATAATACATATTTTACTCCAGATACCAGAAACCTGATGGTATTGAACAGCCCATTGTTTATACCAGACTCGGGGTATACTGAGCTATCTTTCTGGCGAGTCTTTAATTTAGGTACCGATGACTCAAGCTTAGTGGAGATATCTACAAACTATGGCTCAAGTTGGCTACCAATTGTGAGTTATGTGGATTCAAATTCTGTAGACTATTGGGAATTTTGCAACCTTTCTTCATTTGCTGGAGATTCAATCCTTATCAGGTTTAGATATGTATGTCGGGCTGATACTATGGATACTTTGATGCCAGAAGGAATGTATATTGACGACATAAGCCTTGTTAATTATATGAACGATACCTTATTCTCAGATATTGCCGATACATGTTATGATGTTACAGGGTTATCCGATGTAGACTATATGTATAGGGCGAGAGCAAGAGATAACCTTTCAAACTTGGGTGAATGGTCAAATCCTGTTATAGCTACTTATATTAGTGGGGTTGTAGAGGCAAGGTTACCTCGTCCTTACGAATTCACCTTATACCAGAATTTCCCAAATCCCTTTACTATTAAAACCACCATCCGCTACACAATACCAAAATCTACACAGGTTAGCCTGAAAATCTACGACATAACCGGTAGGCTAGTGGAGACTCTGGTGAATAGCAAGATACTCCCCGGTTACCACACAGCAACCTGGGATAGTAAAGAAGTCGCCAGTGGCATATACTTTGTGCGTATGGAGGCAGGGGATTACAAACAAACTAGGAAAATAATCCTAGTCCAATAGTATGGAGGGATTATGTCAAAATTATTAAGATGGGTACCGGGATATTGGAGATAGTATAAAAAAGAGAGTTATAAAACTTTAATTTCAATAATAAGACCGTGGTTGCAATGATATTTAAAAAAGGAGATTAAGATTGTGGAGATAACCAAAAGTTCAAGACACCAAAAGATAATAGGTAACTTCGGTGAAAACCTAATATGCAATTGGCTATCTCGGTCAGGATTTGAAGTAACGCTTGTTGACCACACTGGGATTGATATTATAGCCTACAACCCATCGATAAAACAACGGCTTGGCATCACTGTCAAGTCAAGGACAAGGAATATTGGGAGAGAGCGAGATAGTGTTACTATATTTTTTCATCAGAGAAAAAAGAACGATCGTCAGAAATTATTGGATGCTTGCAAAGCCTTTGCTTGTGAGCCATGGATCGCAGTTTACGTGGAAACCTCGGAGTTTGCCGATGTTTATCTTACAAGTTTGAGAAATTACGATGAAAAATATCGTCGTGGCAGGGGAGTCAACTATGATGATTGGAAAATGACAAAGAGAGATGAAGAACAATACAAAAAAGATTCCGATGTCAAGCACATTAGAATTGAATTTCACGCCACAAATTGGTGGAGTTTGGGGCACTGGAGGTAGTATGAAAAAAGATATTATAAAAACAGATAAGGCGCCTGAAGCAATAGGACCGTATAGTCAGGGGGTGAAGATAGGTAAATTCATTTCTGTGACAACAGCACCGCCTCCAATTCCACCTCTTATGCCTTTTAGTGTGGCAGGTACACATTTAATCTTTACTTCTGGTCAAATCCCTATTGAGCCTGAGACTGGTAAAATTGTAGGGGATGATATAAAAAGCCAGACTCGTAAAGTTATTGAGAACCTGAAAGCTATCCTTGAAGCTGGTGGCTCATCTCTAAATAATGTAATAAAGACTACAGTTTATCTCAAGGATATGGCTGACTTCCAGTCTATGAATGAAGTCTACAGTGAATATTTTAGTGAAAATCCTCCCGCCCGTTCTACAGTGGAGGCTGCAAGACTACCAAAGGATGTAAAAATTGAAATAGATGCTATAGCGTGGGTATGATGTATCTGCTATTCGTTTTTTAATCTCCAAATTGCAAATCTTTGTCTGTAACACCAAGTTTTTTAAACACAAACTTGCTATTCCTCTATCCATAGCTTCACCGAATGCAGTTAAATCATAGTAATTTTTCTCTGTAAATTTCAATGTCATGGACTGAGCTGGATACAAGAATTCTCTCCCTGAAAATAATGTCTTAACCACTCCACTTTTTAGACTCTCCAAGCCCTTCATTAGAAAAAGTAGCTTCGTTGTCTGATCCACAGACACCCTTTTTCCGGTTTCCTCATTTTTATTATTAACTATTGGATCATAAATAGCTTCCACAGTGATCTTTGAGGGGATCAACTCATATCCATTTTCTGTAAGATACAATCCAAACCATGCTTCACCTGATTTTGCAGATACCTCATTGCCGTGAAATTCTCCCACCCGTAAGATTTGAATTTGAGATTGCGATAATCCTTGAACCAGCGACGACCCGAGAGACAGAATAGTTAAGAAAACAATAAAAAAACAGAAGTCTTTTCATGCCTTTCTCCTTTTTAGATTGGGCGTATTAGCAATAGCGTTCAATTTGTTCATATCAGAACTGGTTTGTTTATATTATTCCGTCTTTATACATTTGTCAATTAAGAAATTGACATATTGTAGATTATAGAGTATTATAAAAATATGACAGATAGTAAGATATATCATTTTACTGAGTTAGATTCTACAAATGAGTATGCTAAGAAGATTTTGAATAATACTGGAGAATGGACAGTTGTAGTTGCTGATAAGCAAAAGTGCGGCAAGGGCAGGTTTGGGAAGAGCTGGTATTCACCTGAAGGTGGGTTATGGTTTTCAATTATATTAAGACCAAGAGATGCGACCTCAAAGGATATTCTTGCATTACCTCTGGTTGCAGGGGTTGCTGTTTGCGATGTTCTAAAGGCGCTTGGATTAAATGTCAAGATAAAGTGGCCTAATGATATACTTGTGGGGTCAAAGAAAATAGCCGGTATCTTAACTGAGTATGAAAATGATGCAGTTATACTTGGGGTAGGGATTAACTTAAACATTAGTGAGTTTCCTAAAGATATTGAAGCTACTTCTACTTTGTTAGAGACAGGCAAGGTGTTTGATAAAAATGAGGTGCTTAAGTTAGTTCTTGATAAAATAGATGAAAAATATAATAGGTTGCAAAACGGTGAGCTTAAGAATTTACTTAACGAATGGCGAAGCTACTCAATCACTCTTGGCGAGTTTGTTGAGGTCAAGACTCCTAATTCTATATTACAGGGCAAGGCTATAGACATTGACGAAGACGGTGCTCTCCTTGTAGAGCTACCGTCTGGCAACATAGAGAGAGTGCTTGCAGGTGAATGTTCATTGATGCAGACTGAATTCAGTTTAACTCAATGAGAATAGGGACAGTTCAAGTCTATACTGGCAATGGCAAAGGCAAGACTACCGCTGCTATTGGCCAAGCATTGCGTGCTGTCGGGCATGGGCTTAAAGTTATAATGATACAGTTTATGAAAGGCAAAATTAATTACGGTGAACTCATTGCAGCTAAAAACTTGTCAGGTTTTACAATAGAGCAATATGGACTACCAACTTTTGTTGATAAAAATAAACCTTCACAAGAAGATAAGGAGCTTGCAAAGAAAGGTTTTAAGCGTGCCAAAATGGTTATAAAAAGCGGTGATTATGATATGGTAATTCTTGACGAAATAAATGTAGCTATTGATTATGGGCTTGTTTCATTATCAGAGCTACTTGAGTTAATCAAAACTAAGCCCAAAAATGTAGAGCTTATATTAACAGGCAGATATGCACCAAAAGAAGAGATTGAGATAGCTGACCTTGTAACTGATATGAAAGAAATCAAACACCACTATCAAAAGGGTATCCAGTCAAGGGAAGGTATAGAATATTAGATTGACAGAGACATAAAATATGAATATCATTTTTACAGAGCATGCCCGATTTGAAATGCATAGACGCCAAATAGCTGAGGATACTGTTAAAGATGTAATATCACATCCAGCACAACGGATTGTAGTTAAAAAGGGGCGGATAATTCTTCAAAGTAAGTACATTAATAAAATTGAACGCTGAGAGTTACTCTTAAGAATTGTAGGGAAAGAAACCGATGAAGGCTTTATTGTAATAATTACTTATAAAACATCAAAAATAGAGAAATATTGGGAATAGGAGTGTTACTGTTAAGGTAGAATGTCCTCTTTATTGTTCAGCAAGAATGTCCTCATAT
>JASEGA010000035.1 GCA_030018315.1 bacterium
CCAAGTCAGAGGTTGAAAATCAAAGGTGCCAAAAATATTTATTCAACAAAGCAAGTATTTTAAATTTTTTATATGCCCTCCCTAAAACCTGTCTACCCACAGGTAGATAAGACTTTATCTCAAGATCCGTATGGACAAGCCCCGCCAGAGGCGGGGTAAAATCTATTTGGGGCGGTTCTTACTAAAGAACCCGTCTCAATTTAACAGTTTACAAAAATTAGCCCCTTTGACCTAATACTACCTTTCATATTAAGTCTTACGATATAGAAACCAGTTGGCATCTCTGCACCACTCTCGTCATCACCATTCCACTCAATTTTGTAAATACCTGGTTCTAATAAGCTATTGACGAGTGTCTTTACCATTCTACCTGCTATGTCATAAACAGAAAGCTCAACCCAATCCATGTGAGTAACACTGAAACTAACAAATGTCGCATGAGTAAATGGATTAGGAGTTACACTAAAATCATTACATACTTTAGATACTTTCTCCTCTACCTTGGGCTCAGTGATAAAAAGTTGACAGTCGTTAAGGAAACCGGGTGGATATATCCATCCACCAGCAACAAGTACTCTTCCATCCTGTAGTAGAGTTGCTGTATGATTCTCACGAGCCGGTATCAATGGTGGGACATCTTCAAAACTGCCTGTCTCCGGGTCGTAAATTTCGTAATCAGATAGAAATTGACCATAGACACCATCCCAAGCATAGCCAGCTACTACCAAAACTCTACCATCTTGAAGTAATACTGCAGCATGCGACCATCTTTCTTGATTCAAATTACCTGTTTCTTTCCAAATTCCACTTCCAGGGTCGTAAAGCTCACAAGAGTTGTAAGCACCAATCCCTCCGGTTACAAGAACTTTGCCATTCTGAAGTAAGATTGCTGCATGGTCACAGCGAGAATGATTAAGGCTACCTGTTTGTACCCACTCTTGGCTAAACCCATAAAATGCACAAAAAGTGGCTACAAATACAGTTATCTTGTAAACCATTGCTTACATCCAAATGTCTTTATCTCTATCAAAGTAGTGTAAACTTCTTTGTCACCGCCACTTTATTAACCTCTAATCTGTAAAAGTATACACCTGCTGCTATTTTGTGTCCCATAAAGTTTTTGCAGTCAAATGTAACACTATGAACTCCAGCCTCATTTTGGGCATCAACGAGTGTTCTAATTTCCTGTCCAAGTAAGTTATAAACTTTAAGGCTGACCTTAGCCGTGTTTGGTATTTGGTATCTAATCTCAACTTGTCCTATAGCAGGGTTTGGAATAGCAGGCAGTAGTGCTAATCCAAAGTTGGCTACAGGCTCTTCAGTCCCTGCTACCCCTCTCACAAATGCACGTATTAACAGCTCTGACCCTTCCCTCGCTCTATAAGGAGCCCATACCCCGGTAAACTCCCACGCCCGGCGTGAGAAAGGTGTAGTTAGCTCCATTATCATAGCCGGATATTGGGCACCAGTCTGAATCATGCCAACATAGAACTTACCCTCTTTGATAGTATCAAGGCCACTCGGTATAGCAATAGTGTAATAATCAAATCCTCCACCTGCTGGCACATTAATTGTATCAGCGTAGATAATTGTACCGGGACTACCATCAGGACCGTCGTCATCCATAAATAGTATGGGGGTATTGACTGCATTATCTGTTTGCAATGTAACTTGCACAGACTCTACTATAGTAGGATAAGCGGGTGGCTTAAACTCTTGTCCCCAGCCCGCACCAGCTCCATACCAGGCACTTCCTTGTGCTTGTTGTGGATTAGAGTCGTATATAAGCCAGCCAGGGTAGGTTATAACCATAAACTCTACATCCTTGGTATTGTTGATAGAGTTAATATCACCAGATAATGCAGTCCTAACATTAGCATAGTAATTGCCTGTAGCTGTAGGTGTCCAGTCCCTGAAGTTAACTGTAGTTAACTCACCCGCCGGCAGACTTGCAACACTCTCAGTATCACTGTATTGCGTGGCACCGGCTACTCTTCTAATAACACAAAATACATTAAAATTCTCTGCATCCACATTACCGTAGTTCTTAATAGTAGCAAAAATTTGTATAGGCTCATTAGGAAAACAGAATATGCCTTTACTACCATCAGATATAGCTTCGTATACACCAATATCTTTGGCTTGGTAAGTAGTTGACTCTGGAGGTATAAATTTGACAGCTAACCCAGAGTCTGGCATCTGGTTAAGTAGATATTGAAGACCGTCGTTCCCGATGACATTCTCAATCCCTGCGCAATCCATATTTTGGTAGAAACTACCTTGTTGTCTACCATACTGGAATAGAATAGTGCTGTCATTAGCACTCAGTATCAATTGAAAAGTATGCGCCCCTACAAGCCCCTGTTGTGTCCAGGCAGGCACATTGATAAAAGAGACAACCAAAGTATCTACATTATTAGAGTAGTAGTAACACCTACCTTGAGAGCCAGCTCCAAACGCAATATCAGCGCCAAGTGGTATAACCAAATCATTTGGTGGTGTAGTATTTGGGATAGTATTTCCACCATCCTCCTGTGGAAAATATACATCAGAGTAAGTGAATGATATAGCACCGTTAGACTCAATCCAAAACTTATCTACTCTGTACCAATAGTACGGAAACTCAAATCCAATATTGTATGGACCTGAATTGTTATCATCACCAAGTCCAATCACCTCAGTTCCAATTCCAGTGATATCAATCCAGTTGTAAGTAGGTCCACCTGGTGAATTGCTATCAAGCCAATAGTAGCCGTAGTTGTCTGTATCACTCTTGGATGGCGAAAATGGAATAGATACCCACCTTTTGTTTAAAGTATTGCTAACACCAAAGCAATAACTTGCTACCAATAAACAAAGCCCAGTTAATATTACCTTTCTCATATTGCCTCCTATTTCACCACAACTGCACTCTGTAGGGGCGAGGTTACCTCGCCCCTACACCTCTACTTAATGGAGCAGAATCAGCTTATGAGTTAAATCAAGACTACCAGAGGTAGCACCTCCAGTTGTAAACTTTAAGAAATATATGCCAGAATTTACACTTGTAGCCTCCCAGCAAGCTTTGTGTATTCCTTTTGACTTCACACTATTTTCAAGCGTAGTCACCAATCTACCTGTCATATCGTAAATCTTAGCACTCACAAAAGTCCGATATGGGAGCTCGTAAACGATTACACCACAATTATGCATAGGATTAGGATGCCAGGTAAACTTGAATCCATTCGGTATAGATGATGTCTCTTCTATCCCCGGTAGTCCACCATGAACTATACGCATAAGCCAATCACCATCCCCTACAGTATTCCATGTGGCTAAATCTTGTGTCCAATACGACCTGTTATTTATAGGTGCATTTTGGTCTAATCCAATTCCGGGTCCGGTCTGGCCAGATTCAAACTTAGCTACAAGCCAGATATTACCTGGTGCCGGTATCTGTGTCAGTGTAGTATCAAATTCAACCACTATCCAGCCAGGTATTTGAGTAGCAGATGGGTCTTGAATCTTCTGATATGGAGCGTTCATATTAGGACTTGTAGCAGTGCCAGGGAATACACCTATGTAATCAAATGGGGTTGTGCCACTAACATACACTTTAGCCTTCTTGACACAAATGTTTGTCCCAAAATATGGAGTAAATCTGACTGCAAATGCATCCTGTGCCCCATTTGGACTCTGTACCACATACCAGGCTTCTGGAACACCGTCATCATATGAAATCTCACCATAATCATAGCTCTGAGAAGCTGCTATCAATGTATCACTATGTGGGTTCATATCACCAGCTAGTAATGTAGCAAAAGTAAATGTATATGGTTCGTCATAGAGTGCCGGTCTCCATGTATCAAATGTTAATCGCCGCGTTGCCATTGAAGCTAAGTTAGTAACTTGTTGAGTATCTGCATATACAACATTATTAAACTCATCCATTATGATACACTCAGTACCAAAACTCTCTGAGTTAAGCCCTACATTCTGGACTGTAGCTCTCACTTGGTATGTTGTATCTACCCATACCCATGCACCTGGGCTATCTCGAGATAGGACACGGACATCGTGTGCAAGCGCAACCCACGACACATAAGCATAGTTAGATAGCTCTGTCCCATTACCATCCCACTGAAGCTCAGTCCAATGTCCTGGTATTCCAAACCAGCTATGACCACGCCAAGAGCCGTCACCAAGTGAAGAAGGGAAACCACTGGCATTTACCACATCAACTGCTACCCAGAAGTCACCTGAGTCAATCCTTAATGAATCAGCACCGAGGTCAAATTCTGTGACAGCTGGGTACCTCCGTGCAGTAAGTTGTGGCGATGAATATAAAATTGTGCTACCATCACCGGCATAGATTCTAAAGTTGAACTGGTCACCATCCCATGGAAGCTCCGGATGCTCATAAAATATGTGTCTTAACCTCTTAATATGAAATGGATACTGGACTTGTGGGAAGTTAGTCATAGTAAACGCAGTTGCAAGCTGTGAATCTGCCGGTGCCCATACTATCCAATGTGGGTTTTCGTTGTAATACTTAATCCACTCTTCAATCCTACCATCTTTATATGTCAACCTATCCTGATTGCCACTCCCTATCCAACCTTCACTCACCTTCCTTATCACAGGAACATGCGTCCCAAAGCAATAGCTAACTATCCCAATAAGTATTGGAATAACTAATACAACTCGCTTCATCACTCCTCCTTTTAGTTACAGAGAACACAAATCTTATTTCGTGTAATCTGTAGCTATTCAAATCTCGTTCCATATGGAAACGGGACAAAGAACACCTAAGTTTAACTTCACATCCCTGTTATTGCTACATAAGCACCCCCTTTCCTTAAAATCATAAATCCCAAGCACCAAATCCTAAACAATTTCTAATTTCCAAAATTCCAAACCAGAAGGTTTGAAACATTGGAATTTAGGATTTATTTAGGATTTCGTGCTTAGAATTTCTCATAAAAATTTACATTTTAAATCTTTTATTAAGATAACTGGAAGTATTAAAAAGTCAAGTATAAAATAAAAAAAATTTTTTGTCAACTACGAGAGTAATAGTTTAATTGTTCTAAAATGAGATTGCTTCGTCACTTCGTTCCTTGCAATAACAAGGGGAAAATGTCATTACTAGCCCCACATTTGTTATTGCGAGGCGTAGTCAAAGCAAGTCTTAAAAATCAAAAATACATATCAAAATGCAAAATTATGACACAGATTTTCAACCACGAATATACACGAATACACACTAAATTCGTAACACTATTCTTTCCTTTATTTGTGTTCATTTTCATCATTTATTGGTGAAATCTGTGGCTCATATTTGATTTTTGATATTTGATATTACTATACGGCCTCACCTAAGTAGAAACAGTTGCTTGGTTATACTATTTTCGCCTGCTTGTCCGCAGGATTCTGTGAATAGCTTACAGAAGTAAATGCCACTTGGCAGTCTATTTCCACTTTCATCACTGCCATCCCAAGTAACAGAATTGAGAATTGAGTAGCGAGAATCGAGCAATGGAAAAGACTTAACTAATCTACCAGTAAGGTCATAAATTCTGAGTGTCATGTGTTGTGCGTTTTGCGTTGTGTGTTTGGAAGCCGACGCATGACCCACGACACACGACTCATAACGGATTACTGTAGTTCTGCTGAATGGATTAGGCCATATTTCAAATTTAACACTTGGTTTCATACTAGTTTCAGTCATAACTCCTGAAGGAGAGTATTTATATTTTATGACAAAACACTCTGATTTATCATCCCGCACAAGCCTTCCTACAACAATAATATTATCGTTCTTATCAACTGCTACTCCATTGCCACAACCTCCCCTAATACCACCACCACTCGCACCACTAAAATTATGCGACCATAAAACTGAACCATTAGAATCACATTTTACAGTGTAACACTTATCAAATATACTACTACCAGTCCCAGTAGACCCTGTAATAATAATGTCACCTTTATAATTTGTCGTTACCCCTTTAGCCTTGCTACCACCACTCCCAATTGTCTTTGCCCACTTAACTGCACCTGAAGAACTATACTTTACTGTGTAGTAACCAGTTCCTGTAACTACAAAGTTGTTATTACTATCTACTCCTACCGCATAAGCTTTATTTCCATCTTCTACTGTATCGGACCAGATAATTTCGCCTGACGGGTTATATTTTACAGTGTAATAATCAGTGTAATCGGAAGTCCCTGATGCCCCTGTAACGATGATATTATTATACTTATCTGTAGCCACTCCATAAGCCCAGCTTACTTCGTTATTCTTGAGTGTATCTGCCCATATGATATTGCCAGCCGGGTTATATTTTAATGTGTGATAGCCACTAGTATCAGTAAGGCTTCTCAAGTACCCTCCAGTAACGATGATATTATTATTCTTATCTATAGCTATTTCTTCTGAACAATTGAGATAGCCACCCCTTACTGTATCTGCCCAAATAAGTGTAAAAGATGAGTTATATTTTGCAGTGTAGAAAGCACTTGATGAAATATATCCTGTGACGACAATATTTCCATTACTATCCATTGCTATAGCTTTAGGCTCATAGCCATAAGTAGTGTCAATTTTAATGATTGTGCCAGCTGAATTATATTTTATGATAAGTTGACAAGCCTTGTCATTAATGTAAGAGTATGCCAAAATAATAATGTTTCCATTGCCGTCTAACACCACATCCTCAGCCCAATCATGCTCACTCCACGGCTTGAGTGTATCTACCCACTCTATCGTGTAATCGTCACCAAATACTGCAGCAGAGAAAAGTATCAGTATAAATAATAAAGCTAAAAATGTATTTTTAACCATGCTCCCCCTTTTCATTAAGCCATTATTTTAACTTAATCACCTTTTTATTAATAACCTGTAATTGAGACTCAAGCTTTAAAAAATAGATGCCATTTGATAACCCATCACTGCTCCAATCAACTGAATGATAGCCAGTCTCTTTCTTTGTGTCCACAAGTATAGCTATGAGCTCACCACTGCAATTGTATACCTTAAGTGAAACTTTTTCAGCTGTTGGTATTCTATAGTTTATTATAGCTCTCGATGAGAACGGATTAGGATAAATTTCCAATTCAGTATTCGGTGCTTTAGTCTTTACACTTTCTTCAATTCCAAGCTCTCCAAATTTTACAGTTAAAAAGTTGTCATTTTTTGTTGTTGTCGCTATAAAATCATTGTAAGGGTCGATAGCTACACCTTTAAAGGCACGAGCGCCTTGGTAGCTATATTCCCAAAGTAACTCACCTTCAGCCGAATATCTAAGGATATTAGGTCCATTAAGAATGGTCCGCCCTACAACAATGACATTGCCAAAAGAATCTACATCAACACCAAAGCCTTCATCACGTTCACCTGTATCATAGAGCTTTGCCCATAAAACATTTAAATCAGGTGTATATTTGATAGTAAGCCAATCGTAGCTATGTGTTCCTATATATGGATATGTCCCTGTAAGGATGATGTTATTCCATCTATCTACAGTAATGCCATAACCTGTCTCAATTGGCACAAGGTTTGGGTCAAAATCTGAAGTGAGATACCAATCACCTTCAAGGGACGCACCATCACAATCGTATTTATAAGTTGGAATACCCGGATGCCAGATTGGAATTGTCAAAAAGATACCACCTGTCACAACCACATTCTTATCGCTATCTGTAGCCACGCCATAACCCGTTAAGCCAAACTCCTGGTTAATAGTCTTCTTCCAAACAAAATTACCCTCAGGTGAATACTTAATGATTAGAATTCTTGGACTCGCAGGGTCATCAGGCCATATTGAAATCCATCCTGTCCCAACAATCCTATTGTCATTATCAGTTGTAATACCTTTAAGACCAGCTGAGTGCCAGCCCTCTGAAGTGTAAGTCCTTGTCCAGAGAAACTCACCAGTTGAATCATATTTAACTATTCGACACACCAATGAATCATATCCAAATATGGAATAGCCGCCTACAATGATATTATCAAGCTCATCTGTAGCTACACCATATGCCATATCCCGGCCTTCAACCTTAAACTGCCTCGCCCACAAAAGCTCACCACTCTGAGTATACTTAAGAGTGAGAAAATCAGTATCCCCCGCACATGTATAGCCTGCTACTATAATATTACCTTTATTGTCTATAGCTACTCCATTAGCTTCATCCTTATAGCCTGAATCATACTCCCTTTCCCATAGTACCTGGGGCTGTGAGTATGCAATTTGCACAACTAACCCAAATGTATAGATAAAGTATGGACGAAATAATTTACTAATCATAACCCCTCCATAAATAGCTCTTTAGTAACATCCTTTATCCAGCCTTTGCCTAACTCAACCGTATAACAGTCTGTGTTTTTCACAAGGTCAAAAATAAAATCTATCCGCTTCCTATCATCGGCGCAGAATGCTATTACTGGAGCAAAATTAAATTTGTCTCCAAGTATACGACAGAGCACATTTTTTTTCCCTATGCTTTTAACTTTCAATCCTTGGCAGTTGGAAAAATGAGGTAAAAATATTTTGTGTAAAATGCTCTTATCTGAATAGGTAAAACTTCGTGAACTATTAGTATCTCCATTATCCACAATTGGACTCAAGTTGGGATAAAACTGCGCGCGTTTATGGTTCACTTTAGGCAAGTCTAAGAAAAAAGGAAATATATTCCATCCTACTTTATCTTGTTTCAGCAACACCTTATCATCACTCAAAAAACTAAACCCCTTCTCAAGGAGTGAGATGCAAAAGGTTGTTTTACCACTCCGAGATGGTCCCACCAACAGTAAGCCACGTCCATCATTTGAGACTGCTGTCGAGTGTATACAAATGTAATCACGGCAACCAAGCAAAAATAGTGTGCCATGTACTATGGCTACATTACGGATGGTACAGAGAAATTGTTTGGGATGCGTATTTCTCTTTATATAAACTGTCTCTGTTAACTTATCAGCATCGTATATGATAAACATCACATCATCCCAATTTTGTAGGTAGATATTTCCATCTTTATATGTTATAAGATTAAGCAATCTGGTTGAAACCCTCATCACTTTGGATGAGAGAAAGCAACCACTCAATTTAGGAAATTTATCTGACCAGCTATATGTTACAGTTATAGTTTCATCTATACCACCAATCACAGGGGGTCTCAATGAATTAAGTAGCTCTTTACTCGTTGACAGTATCTTTATGTAGGGCCTCTTAATAGTGTGCATGCATTGTACCTTCCTTAAGCGCTCTCCACTCATATATGAACTTACAAAGGTTATCAGATGCCTTACAGTAATCTTTCTTCTCTAAATAAGACATAGCAGGACACCGCACACAGAATCTAAGATATTTGCAAGAATGACAATCTACCATATCGGAAATGGTCGTGTTTCTCAGCTTTAAGAGTACAGGTGAGCAATCCAGTATCTCTTTTAGAGACTTCTTATAGATATTACCTGCTTCCAATGGAAAGATAGGACACGGAAGGACTCGTCCGTCAGAAGTAATAGTACAACATGAGATGCCAGCCCCACACGATATACCTACTGTACTTTGGCTTATGTTTTTTACATTGATATTAGTTATATCTTCTTCCAACTTTATGTTTGATTTTTGTACAATTTGATATATATCAGAAGTCGGTAGCTGGTATTTTATAGGACTCATGTTATGATTCCTCCTACCACTTATCAATGCAGAGAATATCAGCTTTACATTTGGCATTCCGGTAAACATAGCCGGTACCTTAGGGACTTCATGGTAGTTAATTTTTGTTATTGGAAACTTTACTACAGTCCTTATACCATTTCTTGAAAGATTATGTACACCATCCATTGCTTTTGAAAATGCATCTACACCGGTAAACTGCACGTAAGTATCAGCAGAGACACCATAAATTGTCAACGCTACCTTGTGCACATTAAGGTTTGCAAGCTTCTTTGCAATAGCGTCTGTGATTAGAGTACCATTTGTGCCAATCTGGACTGCAAAACTGCGCCTCCTTGCTTCCTCTATAATATCAAGAATGTCGCCTCTCATAAAAGGCTCGCCACCTGATAGTTTAAGAGAAAAGATACCAATATTAGCTGCCTCATCCAATAGCTTAATAATGCGGGTGAATTCCAACGTCCCTTCATAAGTTTCAAGAAAACAGTAAAGACACCTTAAGTTGCAGTTTTGAGTTACTTCTATTAAAATACCTATTAGAGGGTGTTTCTTCATGTAAGTGCGATTAGCCCCTCTTGTAACAGGTCGGTGACAAATTCAAGTAAGTCACTAGATACATCAGCAGTTTTAGCAACATCGCAATCCCTCTTTATATTATCTATAATCTCACTAATAGGCTTATTGCCATCAAATTGTTTCCAAATGTAGCTACCTACTTTGTTAAGAATATAATATCTCTCTGTAGGGAGATGAAGTAAAAGGACCTCACCTTCTATTTCTCGCCAAGCAAGCTCTTCTTTTTTTATTCTGACCTTATTTGAAAGTTCCATAATACCTACTCATTACCTTACATATGAAATCAGGTCTCTTAAATATATCTCCATGAGTAAAATAAGCTGATGCAAGACAGCGCTTGCATTTGTAAAAGAGAGAACAATCACAGCAGTCTACGAAAGAAGAGCGTGTAGCATTTCTTAATTTAAGAAAAACAGGTGAGTTGTTCCATATTTCTGCAAGAGATTCCTTATAAATATTACCTGCAGAAATAGGAAGAAAGGGACACGGATAAATATTGCCATCCGCTGTAATATAACAACCGGCGAGCCCGGCGTTACAATTTTGATACGGTGATTTGAGTCCGTTACCTCTATTTACTATAAATTCAACTGATTGGGGGCCATTTTTTAATAGCCCAATTATTGCATCTTCACTCAAATGACAAGAAGGGTGAGATATACTTCCGTCGCGTCTATTAAGTATGAGAGGGTTAAACTTTAGAGATTTTAAAGGAAACTGACTTAGAACACGTACCATTTTATCTAACTCTTGAATATTGTCATTAGTTAATAGTACTCCTACACCTACATAACAATTATTTTCTAATATGGTTCTAATAGCTCTTATTGCACGCTCATATCCAGAAGATACACCGGTTACTGCCTCGTAAGTAGCAGCAGATGCCCCATATATCCCTAAAGAGTAGTAGAAGACACCGAGCCCCTTCAATTCACTAACAATTGAGTTTGTAATTAATGAGCCATTTGAGCATATGGTTATACATAGACCTAACCTACGCGCTTTTGCAACTATTTTAAAGAAATCGGGATGCAACAAGACTTCGCCACCTGTCAGCTGTAGGAAAATACCTTTAAGGCTAATGAATTCGTCAAGTACACCTTCTATTTTAGTAAACGGGAGCTCCAAGTTAAAATCTGTTATGCAACAGTGCTTGCATCTAAAATTGCAATGAGTAGTTACCTCTATTGCGAGCCCATTTAAAGTAATCATCCTGTACTAACTTTGTAGTGGTGACCAAAGTGAAATGGATAAACCAATTCTTATCATTACCCTATGAAAATAAGGCTATGCAATCTTTTCAGGAGGACAGGGAGACGGCTTCCACTCACATTGGAGGATATCTAATTCATCGTAAGCTTCAGTTTGACTTTCGTATTTGGTCATTTTGGGCTTCTCGTACTTGAGCTTTTTAAGTGCTTCTTTATTCTGTCCACTTACTTTCCTATAAACTCTCGAAATCTTCTGCATAAATGCGGCCTCCTATCCGCTACTAAAAATTTGCCAGTTTTGACTCCACATAACATTCTCCTATTTTTCAAAAGATATATCATAAACTCTACTTGTCAAAAGTGAAAGGGATAAACCAATTCTTATCATTACCCTATGAAAATAAGGCTATTCAACCAATTCAGGAGGACAGGGAGACGGAGTCCAGGTACATCGGAGGATATCTAATTCATCGTAAGCTTCAACTTTACTTTCGTATTTGGTCATTTTGGGCTTCTCGTACTTGAGCTTTTTAGGTGCCTCTTTATTCTGTCCACTTACTTTCCTATAAACTCTCGAAATCTTCTGCATAAATGCGGCCTCCTATCCGCTACTAAAAATTTGCCAGTTTTGACTCCACATAACATTCTCCTATTTTTCAAAAGATATATCATAAACTCTACTTGTCAAGTGTAAATTTTGGCTCTTAACTACCTAAATTCCATCTCACTTGTTGAGTAGGACAACCTTCTTTGAGACCAGTAGCCCGTTACTGCCCTCAACTGTGACAAAATACACACCAGGTGTAACTGTCATCCCTTTATTGTCATTGGCATCCCATACCCAACTATAAAGTGCCTTTGATAAAGGACCGTCCCAAAGCGACCGGATAACTGCACCACTAATGTCGTAAACCTTTAGCTTAAAATAGTCCTCTTTATCAGGCTGAAAAGATATAGAAAGCCGGTGGATGAAAGGATTTGGTGAGACCGTAATACCAACTAAATTGGTCTTAACAATGGAACTGATATATTCTTCAACTCCAGCTACACCAGAAAATTTTACAGTGAAGAAATTGTCAAAGTCCTGTCCCTGTGCCTTTGGTGCTACTATAACAAAGCTGCCATCAAAATGGTCAACGGCTATACCAGAAAAAGGTTGGTATAGAAATGTCCAGCCTGTCCAAAGTGAATCACCATTTATAGACAGTTGTAAAATAGGACCTATTCCCACATTGTAAACAAGATTACGGACAGTGTCCACAGCTATACCAAGACCTACCTCATCTTTAAAGCCCCAATGGTACTCATTTAGCCACAATTGTTCTAACTCCTGTGTATATTTTATCGTATACCAATTCATACCCTCTTCAGGTGGCTCCCACTCTTGTGGCATCAGATATCCTGTAACATAGATGTTATTTTCTTTGTCTACAGCAATACCATACCCACCATCATAAGTTGGACCAAAGGGAGTATGTCTTGTCTCTGTAACATTACCAAGAAGTGTACCATCGGCGCTATATTTGACAGTAACAAACCCTGTTTGCCCATATTCACTACTTGAAATATCACAAAGTGTGCCAGCTACAAAAACATTATCAGAAGCATCGGTTACTACATCACGACCCCTAAACCAGTAAAACCAGCCAAAAGAAAATATCTGCTCCCAGATAAATTCGCCATCAGGAGAAAACTTAACTGTTAGTATATTCACACCCCAGCCATCAGGGGTAGGGTCTGTTCCTGTTATAATGATGTTATTCTTACTATCAACTGCTACACCGTAGCAAAAACTCCAAAACCAAGGTGGTCTATTGTAAGTCTTTTTCCAAATGAGCTCACCTTTAGGGTCATATTTTACAATTAGACACTGAACTGAGTCAGGTACGGTAATCTCGCCCCACACGGCGGGACCTACGGCAATAATGTTGTTACAGCTGTCTATAGCTACATCAAATGCACCCTCATTTGCTTTGCTATCAAAACTTCTATCCCATAAAAGTTTGCCCTTCGGGCTGTATTTTAGAAGCTGAAAATCAGCATCCTCTATCTTCCTATATCCTACCACTACAATATTCCCTTCTCTATCTACAGCTACACGATTGGCACCCTCCTTGGCACCACCATCCCACTCCCTCGTCCATAAAGTATCGCATCGCATATTTGGCCCTGTAGGCCATGAGTTGTTTGCTGTGTTATATGCGTGGGCGCAAGTAACAAGCTCATCCCTATTATATCCTCCAATAGAATGTATCTTACCATCTACTGGAGCTGCCTCTACGATACATAGATGATTTAGCATAGGTGGCTTGGTAGCCCAGCTGCCAGCAATCACGACTAAAGTCGGGATTGACAACATAAGCCCGCTAACCCCGATAGTGAATATCAGGATAACAAATAATTCTTTCTTCATCTCTCCAACTACATTTACATTAGTATTATTTCTATATACTAATTTATAATCTTTTTTTAAAAAGTCAAGTAAAAATTGCTTTGTTGAATAAATATTTTTGGCACCTTTGATTTTCAACCTCTGACTTG
>JASEGA010000036.1 GCA_030018315.1 bacterium
ACCTTCCAGCCACTTTTTCTGTAACCTTTCTTATTTGAAACTTTTCTCCACAGGCTATACGGCCATACGGCTCGTAGGAGCTCGTATGAGATTCTGCGAACATGTCCCCTCCTTTCTTGTCTAGAGGGGATTATACACCATATGGGACATTCTTGCTTGAAAATTAAAACCCTCATTTTAACCATCTTAGTTTGTTTAATCTGCTGCAAATTCGCTTCACTACTTCTATTAGATAGATAGAGGACATTTTAGCTTAAAAATTAAAGGTGACATTTTTGCTTGAAAGTAACAACCTTGTAGATTTTGCTTGACAATCTTGGGGTTTTCCTCTAATATTTCAAATTAAAATGGGAAATAAGTGGTGGTTGATAGACGCTAATGGTAAAGTACTTGGTAGGCTTGCAGTTAGAATTGCTCAGCTCCTTATTGGTAAGGGTAAACCGAGCTATGTTCCATGGAAAGATGACGGTGATTTTGTTATCTGCATCAATGCTAGTAAAGTAGTGGTTACAGGTAAAAAGGATAAGGATAAAATTTATAAACGCTATTCAGGATATCCATCGGGTCTTAAAACTATTCCACTTAATAAAATGAGAGAAGAGCATCCTGAGCGTATAATTTATCATGCAGTTCATGGGATGCTGCCTAAAAATCGGCTCAGTAGACATAGATTGAAGAAACTCAAGGTGTATAAGGGACCAGATCATCCGCATAAGGCTCAAAAACCTATATTGTTGGAGGTATAAATGGAGTATTTTTGTGCCACAGGAAAAAGGAAAAGGGCAACAGCACGGGTAATTTTAAAAGAAGGTAAGGGAAGAATAAGAGTAAATAATAAGGAGCCAAAAGATTATTTTAAGAGGGACGACCTTTTAAAGTACATAGAAGCTCCACTTAAAACAATAAAGAGTGAATCCCAATTTGATATAATTGCAAATATTAAAGGCGGTGGTGTATCGGGTCAGGCAGGTGCTCTCGTCCTCGGTATTTCAAGGGCACTCTTAAAGTTTAACCCTGAACTCAGGAAAGAGTTAAAATTAAAAGGATTCCTGAAGCGTGACCCGAGAGAGAAGGAACGTAGAAAATATGGTAAAGCGAAAGCAAGGAAGTCATTCCAATGGACAAAGCGTTAAGTGTAAAAGATTTGATTGAGGCTGGAGTCCACCTTGGGCACAAGAGTGATCGCTGGAACCCAAAGATGAAGCCATTTATATTTGCAGAACGCAAAGGAATACATGTGATTGACCCAGAAAAGACTATTGAGTTCTTAAATAAAGCCTGTGAGTCTGTGAGGAAAGCGATGAGTGAAGGGGCTACTATACTATTTGTGGGAACGAAGAAACAAATTGCTGATATAGTGAAAGAGGAGGCTTTGAGGTGTGGTGCATTTTATTGTACACAGCGCTGGCTTGGTGGCACGCTTACAAATTTTGTTACAATAAGAAAAACTGTTGACAGGATGAAGTTAATTGAAGCACAAAAAGAGGAAAATGACCGTGGAGACCTAACAAAGAAAGAAATCTTATCACTTGAGCGGATGCTTAAGAAAATGCAAAGGAATTTGGAAGGTATAAAGGATATGGATGAACTTCCAGGAATTGTCTATATCACAGATATCAAGAAGGATAAGATAGCTGTCGATGAGGCAGTGAGACTTAAAATTCCTATAATAGGTATTGTTGATACAAATGTAGACCCTGAGCCAATTACATTCCCAATTCCTGGGAATGATGATGCAATAAAATCTGTTAGGTTAATAACACAGGCAGTTGCAGATTCAGTATTAGAAGGGAAAGCCGAGTTTAAAAGGCGAGAAAGTGAAAGTAGAGGTTAATTTAATAAAGGAATTGAAAGATAAAACAGATGCCGGGATAATGGATTGTAAGGAGGCTTTGCTTGCAACTAATGGTGATATAGAAAAAGCAATTGATTATCTAAGAAAAAAGGGGATTGCAAAGGCAACTGAGCGAATGGATAGGTCTACAGGTGAAGGTATTATTGAGTCCTACATTCACCCTGGTGCGAGGCTCGGTGTCTTATTAGATATCAGGTGTGAAACAGATTTTGCTGCTAGGACACAAGAATTTAAGCAGCTTGCAAAAGATATTGCAATGCAAGTGGCTGCATCTAATCCAAAATGGATATCAAGAGAGGATGTCCCAAAAGAAGAGGTTGAACATGAACTTGAAATTTACAGAGAGCAAGCAAAACGGACAGGTAAGCCTGAAAAGGTGATAGAGCAAATTGCAAAAGGAAAGCTTGATAAATTTTATAAAGAAGTATGCCTTCTTCAGCAACCATTTATAAAGAATTCAGAAATATCAGTTGAGGAACTTATAAAAGAATATATTTCAAAGCTACGTGAAAACATTCGTGTAAAAAGGTTTGTTAGATTCAGGATAGAAGAGTAGACGATATAGGGTAGGTTTGGGTCTCCCGACCCAAACAGGTTCGTTAGATTTAGGATGGAAGAGTAGACTAAGGTATAATTATATTGATTGGTGATACAATTGTCAAAATAAAGGTGCCAGCTATTGCAGATAAAGAGATAGTAGAAGTTGATACATTGGTGGATACCGGTGCTACTTACACAGCACTACCAGAAGAATTTCTTGAAAAGCTTAAAGTGAAAAGAGTAAGAAAGGTGAAAATTGAATTTGCTAATGGTAATGTGGAAGAGCGTGATATAGGAAATGTATGGATAGAGGTTAATGGGATAAAAACGCCTAATCCTGTAATTTTTGCAAAAGAAAATGATGCAATTATTTTAGGCCTTGTAACACTTGAATCATGTGGGCTAATTCTTGACACTGTGAACAAAAAATTAGTCCCATTACCAAAAATTCATCATTATTAGATGAAGTTTCACAATTTATCGGGAATTGTAACCTTATCCTAAAGGATAGGATAACTTAAGACATTTTTTTGAAAACTGTTATAGTGGTAGGGAAGCCTGTGTAAGTCAGGCACAGCCCTCGCTGCTGTAATCCCGACCCCTGATATTCGTCGGGGAAAGTATACCTTAACAGGTCTTGAAGTGAGTCAAGACTAAAGTCACTGTCCCGTACATAGATTATGTGCGGGATGGGAAGGCGAGTTAAGGGAATTGGGAGAGCCAGAAAACCTCCACTATACAGTCCATTACTGCCTTCGAGGTGAGGGTAAAATGGATTTTTAATTTAACTCCATCCTTCATCCGAAGGATGGAGTTTTTTTATGGCAGAGATTACATTTATCATTGGCGGAGCATGTAGTGGTAAGAGTTCTTATGCTCTCCGTTTAGCTAATGCCTGCCTCGCCACCAGGCGGGAGTGTAAAAGTCAAGTAACCTACATAGCAACAGGCGTGCCTTGTGATGAAGAAATGGAATCAAAAATTGAAGCACATAAAAGGACTCGGCCAAAAGATTGGAAAGCGATAGAGGAACCATTTAATATTGAAGATGTGATTAAAAAATTGGATGTATCTACTGGAGTGATAATACTTGACTGTCTTACATTTTGGGTATCAAACTTACTTTTGCAGAAAGCAGAAAATGTAACTCAATTTGAGAATAATATTGTTAACCGTGTTTCAAAGTTTGCCTCTATACTCAAAGATATCAAATCTAAAGTAATTGTGGTCTCTAATGAAGTAGGTATGGGAGTTGTCCCTCGTACCCGATTAGGTCGTATCTTTAGAGATTACTTGGGGAAAGCAAATCAAATTGTAGCAAGTGATGCAAATGAAGCCTTTCTTTTAACTGCTGGTATACCAATTAAAGTGAAATAAGGGATGAGATGACAAAGAGATTAATCAGTGTGATTAAAGCAATAGAACCTATAGACAACAAGATTATAAAAAAAGCACAGTTGAAGATAGATTCTTTAACAAAGCCACAAGGTAGTCTTGGTCGGTTGGAAGAATTGGCGAAAAGGATTACAGAAATTACAAGAAATTTAAATCCGCCTATTAAGAACAAAGTCATCGTCACTATTGTAGGCGACCATGGCGTAGATGAAGGGGTAAGTGCCTACCCACAAGAAGTGACTGCCTAGATGGTGTATAACTTTATCCGTGGTGGCGCAGGTATAAATGTCATTGCGAGACATATTGGAGCAAAGGTTATATGATATGGGAGTGAAAGAAAAATTAAAAATAAAAAAAATAGGCTATGGGACAAAGAATTTTACTAAAGGACCTGCAATGAGTAGAGAAAAGGCTATTCAATCTATTGAGGCAGGAATGGATGTAGTTAACGAAATAAGTGGAATAAATATCTTAGGCCTCGGTGATATGGGGATTGGGAATACTACTCCAAGTAGTGCAATCATTGCTTATCTTAGTGGGCAGCCGATTAGGAATTTCACTGGGAGAGGCACAGGGATTGATGATGAGACATTTAATAGAAAAGTACGAGTCATATCAACAGCTGGCGCCTTAATAGCTACAGAGTTAGCTCCAATAGCAAAGGAATACATTATTGGATCACATAATTCTCAAGAAATTGGACATAGAGTTATGCTTGAGAGGATGGGATTAGTTCCTTTATTTGACCTCGGGTTACGGTTAGGTGAGGGAACGGGCGCAGCTTTAGGAATAAGTTTAGTGGAGGTAAGCATCAAAATTCTAACCCAGATGGCTACTTTTGCTAATGCTGTAGTATCGGGAAAAATTAGAAAATAGGAATTAGGAGTTAGAAAATGGGAAATAGGAAAACTATACTATCGTTTATTCTATTTTTCGGACTATTTTGTCATCTACTAAACGCAAGAGATAATTCAGGTATAGGATGCGATTCTATTAAATTTCCTCACCGAATAGTTTCTTTAGGGCCAGCTATAACTGAGGAAATTTATCTTTTAGGAGCAGAAGATAGACTTGTAGCTAACACTATATATTGTGAAAGACCGCCTGAAGCAAAGAAGAAAGAAAAAATAGGAACTGTAATAGAGATTAATGTAGAAAAAATAATAAGCTTTAAGCCAGATTTAGTTTTAGCTACTCCTCTAACAGACCCAAAAGCAAAAGAGAAATTGAAAAATTTAGGGCTAAAAGTGGTTACATTTCCTGTAGAAAAGGACTTCAACGAGATTTGTAGAAATTTCTTGGAATTAGGACAGATTATTGGCAAAAAGGAAGAGGCAGAAAAAATTATTTACCAGGTAAAAAATGAAGTAGATTCTATTAGTAAAAAAATTAAAACTTTGTCTAAACTTGAGGTAACACCTCCTAAAGTTTTTATTCAAGTAGGAGCAAACCCATTATTCACAGTGACTAAGGATTCTTTCCTAAACGATTTAATAGGGTTTGCTGGTGGTGTAAATATTGCTTTGGGAGCAAAAACTGGACTGTATAGCCGAGAAAAGGTTATACAACAAAATCCTGATGTTATCATTATTGTAACTATGGGGATTGTGGGGGAAAAAGAAATGAAGAGTTGGCAGAGATATAAGACCTTAAATGCAGTAAAAAATAATAGAATTTATATTATGGATTCTTATAAAGTTTGTAGTCCTACGCCAATAAGTTTTGTTGAGGCACTTGAAGAGTTAGTCAAAATTTTGCATTAATAAGAATGGATAGAAAATTAAGTCGTTGGCTTATTTGGATACTTGGATTAGTAGTAATCCTTATCACTGTGAGTATTTTTTCGTTAAGCATTGGGGCAGCTGGTATATCTTTTAAAAGAATTATTCCCTTAATTTTTAATGGCAAAGGGACTCCCGAATATAGTATTCTTTTTCAAATTCGTTTACCTCGTATTATTTTAGGCTTTGCCATAGGAAGTGCATTAAGTATTGCAGGTGTTATACTTCAAGGTATGTTTCACAATCCATTAGTTGAGCCATACACGTTAGGTATATCTGGTGGTGCAGCATTAGGTGTATGTTTAAATTTTGTATTTAGGCTTACTCGGATAGGAGTTCTATCTATTCCTGTAAGTGGCTTTTTAGGTGCAATTGCTGTAATTTTACTTGTTTATTCATTAAGCACGAGGAAAAGGAGACTGAAAATTCAAGAACTCCTTCTTACAGGGGTAATGATAAGTTTTATTTCATCGTCCTTAATTATGCTTATAATGGCCGTCTCTCGTGTTGAAAACCTTCAAGGAATTATTTTCTGGATAATGGGGTCATTGGAACAACCAAACTGGCTTCTTATAAAAATAGCACTCTTAATATCTATTTTGGGACTAATTATCTCTTATTTTTTCTCTGTTGACCTTAATGCGATTGCTTTAGGAGAAGAAGAGGCATTACATCTTGGTATAAATGTAGAAATGACCAAGAGGCTACTTTTTGTACTTGCCTCTTTACTCACTGGATGCAGTGTCTCAGTTGCAGGTATAATTGGGTTTGTAGGGTTAGTTATTCCACACTTTATGCGTATGTTTGTTGGAGTAGACCATCGTATACTGCTTGTCACTTCTGCTTTTGCTGGTGCTACATTTCTTATTCTTTGCGATACCTTATCAAGAACAATTGTTGCTCCTTTAGAACTGCCTGTTGGTGTAATTACAGGAATTTTAGGTGGTGTAATCTTTATCTATTTCTTGTATAAGAAACAGGTTGTATTAGGAGTAAAGTGATGCTTGAAGTAAAAGATTTAACTTGTGGATATGATTCAAAGTTTGTTCTCCAGGATATCAATTTTAAAATAGAGAAAGGCGAAATTTGTGGAATAATTGGTCCAAATGGGTCAGGTAAAACCACTTTACTCAGGGCGATAACCAAAGTGATTAAACCACGAAATGGTAAAATGTTTTTAGATGGCAAAGATATAGCTGAGATAAGGATTAAGGAGTTATCACAGGCGATTGCAATAGTTTCGCAAACTCAAGATTATGTATTTGATATAGCTGTAGATGAATTCGTTCTTTTGGGCAGAATTCCTTATCGGCGAAGATTTCAGTTACTTGAGACAAAGCAGGATGAAAATATTGCTCAAAATGTAATGGTATTAACTGATACTTTTAGATTTAAAGATAGGTTTATAGGTGAATTAAGTGGTGGAGAAAGGCAGCGTGTTGTAATTGCGAGGGCACTGACGCAGGAGCCAAAGTTACTTTTGTTAGATGAACCTACAGCTCATTTAGATATAAACCATCAGATAAGAATTTTAGACCTTATAAGAAGACTAAATAGAGAAAATGGTCTTACTGTAATTATGGTTTTACATGACCTTAATTTAGCCAGCGAGTATTGTGACAGGTTAATTCTTCTTAATAATGGGTTTATTCACAAAATTGGTACACCACAAGAAGTACTAACTTATCAAATTATTGAGGAAGTTTACAATACAGTAGTAGTGGTGAAAGAGAATCCTATCTCTTCTAAACCATATGTAGTATTGGTTTCAAAAGAAAAGATTAAAGTATAATGTTGTTCTTAATAGCACTTCAGTTTCTGACAAGAATTCCTGTTAAGCGTAACCTTTATATCACAGATAGTTTACTTGCAAAGTCAATGATATTCTTTCCTATAATTGGGTTATTTATAGGAGGCATACAAGTTGCAGTATTCTGGGGCATCTATAAGTTTGTATCTCCTTCAGTCACTGCTCTACTTCTACTTTTCATTTCAATAATTCTCACGGGCGCAATTCATATTGAGGGTTTCGCCGATATGGCGGATGGTTTTTTAGTGGAAGGAATAAAAATGAAATACTTCAAATTATGAAAGATAGTCGTATAGGAGCTATTGGGGCAGTAAGTGTAGTATGTCTTATATTGGCAAAATTTGTCCTCCTCAGAGAAATAATAGAGTCCCGACAGGTCGGGATTGGTCGTCCTTTTACTGAAGGTACAGGGACAAAGATTGTATGTATAGCAAGCATTGTTCCTATAGCGGGTTCTATTATTTCTTTTGAGTTATGGGGATTTTTTCTAATATGTATTACTCTTTTTATAACACTCATTACATTATGGTTAGCAAAACGTAAAATTGGTGGAGTCACTGGTGACATATTAGGGGCAATTAATGAAATTACAGTAGTAATTTTGCTTTTGAGTATAGCAATGGTAGGAAGTTTATGGGTATAAGGTCGCCACCATTATAAATTCAGTATCCATATGTCATTGCGAGCCGAAGGCGACGCAATCTCATATATGTGGTGAATTATAGTTTAGGACACGCCATGGTGTGTCCCTACAACTTAAAATAAAAGGAGGCTGAAAATGATTGCTTTAATTATCACTATAAGTTTGATGGTTATGGATACCACCTTTTCAAAGGAGGAATATCCATTGTATAGGATGGAAGAAATTGTAGTTACAGCTACAAGAATACAGCAATATTTGAGAGATGTCCCAGTTGCTACAACAGTTATTACACGAGCTGATATTGATGCTACCAATGCTAAAGATGTAGGTGAGCTACTTCGTGGTGTGGTAGGTGTAGATATTAAAAGTTACGGAACCCTTGGTGCTATGAGTTCAGTAAGTTTACGAGGCTCTACTTCACAACAGGTGTTAGTATTAGTTGATGGGCGGCCGGTGAACTCAATTTCAACTGGTGAATGTGATTTGAGTAAAATTTCATTGGATGATATCCTAAGAATTGAAATTGTTAGGTGTCCTACTTCTCATTTATATGGGGCAAATGCTTTAGGTGGAGTAGTTAATATTATCACAAGAGAGCCCCCAAAGAAGTTAACTACTACTGGCTATGGTTCCTATGGTAGGTTTAATACACAAATTTATAGGTTAGACCATGGTGGAAGTATTGACAATTTTGGATGGCTGGTTACAGGTGGAATCAAGAAATCTAACGGGTTTAGAGCAAATTCTGATTATATAGCAAATGATTTGGCTGTAAAATCAGGGTACAAGTTTAAAAATGGACTCAAAGCTAAAGTAAATCTGCTATTTCATAGCGATAACCTGGGTGTTCCGGGCTGTGTTCCACCTGAAGGTAATCCTGCAAAGTATGGGAATGAAGAGGTAACATCTCTATTTGACAGGCAGAAAGATTTGAATATCTCAAGCAGTTTAGACTTTGTGTACGAAGTGAGTGGATTCTTAACTCTAATGAGTAAGAGTTTTTTTGACCAAAACAAACTAAATTATCGGTGTAGGTATGATGACTGGTTGACCCTTGACACGTTAGATGAAGACGACGAATACCTATCAAAGATTATAGGCAGTAGTTTACAATATCAACTTAATTTTAGAAAGTTTTTATCAACTGGAGGAGTTGAATTACGAAATACCAATCACAAAGTAAGGCAAGTAATCACTGACCGCAATACAGGTGATGATACCACAATCAATTGGAATCCTGTTAGTGTAGAGTACGGTGTCTGGTTTGAGTCTCATCAAAGAGTATTGAATTTATTTGAGTTCAATGAGGGGCTACGGTATGACCATCATTCTAAATATGGTTCTAAAATATCACCAAGTATTGGAGCAATTTGTTGGCTTAGTGATAGAGACATCATCCGTAGCTCTATTGGCAAGGCGTATCGTGCGCCTACTTTTAATGACCTTTATTGGCCGGTAGGTGGGAATCCAAATCTAAAGTGTGAATCTGGCTGGAACTCTGAAGTAGGGCTTAAGCATTTGTTTTATAAAAATTTAGTTGCTGATTTATCTATATTTACACTAAATACAAAAGACAAGATTGCATGGGCACCTGATACTGGTGGAATTTGGCGGCCTCAAAACGTCAATATGCATTCCTGTAAAGGGGGAGAGCTTGAACTCAATGGCAATTTCAAGGATAAACTTTTAGTGGGGCTTACCTATGCGTATCTTGATGCAAAACAGACTAACCGTGAAATTATATACTCTGATTGGATGACAGGTGAGGTAAGGCAGGAATTTAAGACAAGGATAGCTGCATTTACACCAAGATATGAGATTGGAACTAATGTTACACTTAAGCCTGCTACTGGGACCCAACTTAACTTAAGAGCCAGATTCGTAGATAAGAGAGTAAATTATTATCCAAATTACGAGAATGTCCCTGTTGTTACGGTGGATACTAAACCGCTTAATAGTTGTTGGGTTATGGATGCTAAATTTACACAGAGAATGGGAAATCTTAAACTTGAGATAGGGATAGATAACATCTTCAATAAGGATTATATTGAACAATTTGGCACTTCTTTTAAAGATAGGGGCTATCCAATGCCTCTAAGAACTTACATTATTGGAATGAACTACGGTTTCTGAGTTTATAGGTTGAGTAGTTTTGAGATACAGAGTTCAAAAACTGATACAGGGTGTCTGATTTTATAATTTTCTAACACTTGTGGATGGATTTCACCTATTAAGCCTACACTCTGAGCATTCACTATAATACTACCTACCCGTCCATTAATAAACGAAGGAGGTATCACCTCAAGGTGTGATATTTTCTTGAGTTTATAAGAAAAGCCTAAATAATACGATAGAACATCTAAATAGCTATGTAGCTCAGAAAAATTTGCGCCCGGGTGTGCAATTAAAGCAGCAAGATTAAATAAAGTCCTGCTCATAAGTACAGCTTCTGAATCTGTGACTACTACCTCACCGATTTCAAAGAGTTTATGAGGATATACAGCTTTTGAGCTTGTAGCCTCAACTTTAAGAAGCGATGGAATTATTGAGTTACGGAGTACAGAAAATGATTCTGAAATTGGATTATCAATCTCAATTGCATCACCAATAGAGAGTTCTTTTGTTGAAAAAATATTATCCTCTGATGTCAGAATATTTGACATTATCTCTTCAAAGCCACAGCCTACCATAATCTCACTTACCTTACGAAGGATAGGCTGTAACTTTGTTGTCTTACCGACAGTGAATTCTTTTAATTCATCCGGTTTAAAAGAATTGTATCCCTTACGAATAGCAAAATCCTCAATTACATCAACTCCGTGCATTACATCCCTACGGTAGGGAGGTGGGATTACTTTAATTGTATCTTTTCTGTCTGCATCAATGATCTTATAGCCTGATTTTACTAAATTTTCCTTAATTTCTTTTGTTTCAATTGCTGCACCAAGTAAATTCTCAAATTCACATTTTTTGACCTCTATTAAATCTTTGAACTCATATGGTAACACTATCTCTTTTCCAAATTGTGTATGCCATGGATACTTTATTTTGATTGGCACAACTTTTGCACCTCTATCTAAAAAATTGTATGCAAGAATATTTGCAACAAGTATAACTTGTTCCAAATTAGTCCCAGTAATGTCACAAAATAAGTTGCTATCCCCAACCTTTACTTTACCCACTGTTTCAGAGTTTATGATTGGAGGGAACGAGAGAATCTCTCCTTTATTATCTTCTAATATTGGAAACTCTGCATATCCTTCCAAAATGTGACTATAAGCTTTGCCTTTCGGATGAGTAGCTAATATTTCTTTTAGATTAAGTGCTCTATTAAAATCCAAAGGTATAAATTTTCTTTCAATTGGGTTGACTGCCCGATAAAAAAGAGGGAACTCAATCTTATCTGCATTAAACGCACCTATAGCAATGTCTCTTCTACCCCGTCCATATACATTGGCAAGCTTTTCTTGAGTCTGTATAAGCTGGATTAAAGCATGTTCATCGAGCGAGATTCCGTGAACAAGGACTCCACAAATGTACGGTCTTATAGATTTTAAATTGGACGAGACAATTATCTCCTTATCCGCAGGGGTTTGATTAATCAAGCCCCTACAAATTGGGAGAGAATTTCCTTTTATTTCTCTTGCAATTCCCTCAACACAAAATAAGTCTGGTCTATTTGTGTCAATAAGTTCTATTCTTAACTCATCTCTCTCTATTTCCTTAATTTCACCTTTAACAAGCGAAAGTAAGCTTGCTAACTCTTCTCCCGCCATAGGCGGGACTCTAAGTAGCGACTCTAAATCACTTTTTGAGATAGTAATCGTTGGCATTTTTTACGAATTAAGTTTAAATCTTGTGAAAACAAGTCGCGTATGTCATGAATATCAAGCACCATCATTGCCATCCTATCTAACCCCAATCCCCATGCAAGAACTGGCACATTTACCCCTAAAGGCATAGTTACTTCTGGTCTGAAAATTCCTGCCCCACCAAGCTCTACCCAGCCAAGTTTTGGATGCTTTGCATGAAGCTCAACTGATGGCTCTGTAAATGGGAAATAACCGGGTATAAACTTAATCTCGTTTGATTGAGCAATTTCAGTTCCAAATAGTTTTAAAAGCCCAAGAAGTGACCTAAAATTAGCATCTTTACTCACCACAATACCTTCAATTTGAAAGAAGTCAGGTGCGTGTGCAGCATCAACTGGGTCTGGTCTAAAGCAACGTGCAATTGCAAAATATTTACCCGGTGGATTTGGATGTAAAGCCAATGTTCTTACAGATAAAGCTGTACCATGACTTCTGAGTATTAGCCTCTTTGCTCGTTCTCTGTCAAACTTATATCCCCAACCTCGTGACCCAGTATGCCACCCATCTTGATGAGTTTGTGCTACACAACCTAAAATTTTAGGCTCAATTTCTTTTGAGTATTTTGGTGACCGTATAAAGTAAATACCATGAATTTCACGGGCTGAATGGAATTGTGGCATAAAGAGAGCATCCATATTCCAGAACTCGTTTTCAACAAGCTCACCTGATACTTCACAAAAACCCATTGAAATCAATTTCTCCCTCACTCTATCAAGGAATTCACGATAAGGGTGTGGCTTACCTATAACTATCCTTGGTGGTTTAATATCTATATTGTATTCACGAAAAACTTTACCCTTCCAACTCCCATCTTTTAGCAAAGACGGAGTTAGTTGAGAAACTTCAACAGAAGGTTCTACTTTTTTTATTAATATCTTCAAGACAGCTTTACCTAAATCCGTAATTTTATATGTAAATTCTTCTCGTTCATCCACACGGAAGACTCCTCTCGTTTTTCCACGCTTCCTTGACATAGATTTAACAATAGATTGCTCATCATTTGAGAGTTCGTCAAAATTGATAGTCCTGCCCCTAATCTTATCTATGAACTTCTGACCTTTTATGCCATTATTAATCTTTAAAGGATCTCTGAGTTTAATCATACCTGTCTCTATATTAATAATTCCTGCACTTTTCAAATAGCCGATAGCCTCTGATATCTCTTTTGAGGCTAGCCCAGTTTCTGTTAGCTTTACTGCATCCTTTTTCTTAAGCAAATTTATAATTTTGACCTCAGGTAACCCTTCTCTTGCATATCTATTTCCAAGTTCAGTTAAAGTTACATTTCTTTTGACATCTCTTTTAATAACACTGATAATCTTCTTTGTAATCAGCCATTGTATTGCCCTATGTGTTTCTGGCTCTGATAGTCCAGTAAGAGACACAAGCTCAGAAAACTTTAATTGCTTACAAGTCTTAAATGAAAGAATAATCTTGCTCTCCAATGGATGTAATCCTTTAATATAACTCTCATCCATGTCATTAATAATACTTCAAATTTCAATTTTATCAAGTTTTTTCTTATCCATGTAGTTATTATTTTAAAATGTTAAAGATAATTATTACGTGAAAACGTTAAATT
>JASEGA010000037.1 GCA_030018315.1 bacterium
CTGATTGGAAAACAAAGAAAGGTGTACCTGCTAAAGTAGTGACACGTGAGTTCATTTACGCAAATTACACAGGCAGGGATGATGCTGAAATGATACGCAACTTTATCATTGATGCTAACTCAACTTGGGGTACAATTTGGTTTTTACTTGGTGGTCAATGTGACTTTGAGAATGGTCAAGAGATAATACCAAGAAGGGATATATTTTGGATGCCAATGTTAGGCGTGCACCACTATCCGGATGATGACACTGTGCCGAGTGACCTGTATTTCTCAGATTTAGATGGCACATGGAATGCAGATGGTGATAATGTATGGGGTGAGCCAACTGATGGTTTAGACTTTTACTCAGATGTATTTGTAGGTAGGGCACCTGTTAGAAATTTAGAGCAGGTGCAAACATTTGTGAATAAAGTGTTAACTTATGAGAAAGGTATAGCAGCCGGATATGAAAAGAGAGTTCTACTGCCAGCAACCCTTTTGTTTCATATGCCACCTTTCCCAGATTATTGGGGTGATGTAGTAAACAATGCTATTGCAGATATAACGCCAGTAGGCTGGTTAGATGCAAAATTATATGAATCACAGGAAAATCTTTCAGTGTCAACTCTAAGAGACTCTTTAAATTCAGGTTTTGGCTTTACGCATATTGCATCGCATGGTAGAGAGTATGGCGTGTGGATAGTGGATGACTTCTTTGACTTAGATGATGTAGATGGGCTTATAAATGGAGGTAAGCTCCCAATAATTAATGCAATAAGTTGTATGGTTGGTGCAGTTGACTATGTGCCGGGTGGTGACTGTTTTGCAGAGCATTTTGTTAATAACCCTAATGGCGGTGCAATAGCTACAATTATGAATTCTAGATATGGGTGGGGTACAGCAGATTATATGTGGCTATCAGAGGTGATTGATACTTCATTATATCACGAAGTATTTTTTGGTAATTATCCATATAAGGGACATTTGGGTGTAGCTAATGCAGTATCAAGGGATAACTGGGTCTATATGACAGGACAGTCAGACCCTATTGAAGCAGGGCTATGGGTTTGGTGTATCTCTGAGCTTAACCTAATTGGTGACCCGGAACTGCCTATGTGGACTGATGAGCCAAAAGAGCTGGTTGTAGGCCATGACAGTGTCATCCAAATAGGGGGGACGAGCCTTAAAGTTAGTGTTACAAGTGATGGAGTAGCTGTTGACAGTGCGTATGTTTGTGTATTTAAGGAAGGTGAAGTATACTGCCGAGACTACACTGATGCAAGTGGTAATGTTATGTTCAACTTACCAAGTTCATTAGCTTCACCTGGCACTATGTTTGTGACAGCTACGAAGCATAATTTTATACCTTATGAGGGTGTAATCCGTATTACAGTAGCAAGTGGTGCTTGTATGACTTATGACCATTATGAAATAGACGATAGTTCCTGTAATAATAATGGGAGTGTACAACCTGGTGAGACTATAAAGTTGACAGTCACTATACACAATGTCGGAGTAGATACAGCTCACCAGATTGCAGCTGTGCTGAGGACAGCTGATTCATACATCACTATCACAGATTCAACTGATTCCTGTGGTGATGTGTTACCTGACTCATACAAAACTGGTGAGTTTGAATTTAGTGTCTCAACAAGTATCACAGATTACCATAATATACAATTTGAACTTGTGATGAGTGATAAAAATAATACTACATGGGTAGCGCATTTCTCTATCCCTATAATGACACCTATTTTAAGATTCTATTATTACTTGGTAGATGACGATTCACTTGGTGATAGTCACGGTAATAACAACAAATTTATACAACGTGGTGAGACAATTGAGCTACCACTGAATTTGAGGAATCTTGGTAATATGTCAGCATATAATGTAAGCGCAACTTTATCTACTTATGACACTTTTGTAACAATAATTGATTCTATAGAAGAGTTTGGTGATATATCGGAATTTGATACTGGATTTAGCTTTGATGCATTTGCAGTTAAGATTAAAAGGAGCTGCCCAATTCATCACCCATTAGAATTTTATTTAAAGATAGTTGATGAAGATAATTTCACTAATGACTGGTTGGATACCCTATGGATTAATCCTATGCAACCCGGTGAAGTAATGAGTAAGTTTACTTCTCCTGCTGGGATTTCTCACGGAATAGCTTCAGATGGTGATAAGTTATGGGTGACTGTTGCGATTCCTTCCCTCATCTATGCAGTAAATCCTATAAATGGCAGTGTTATAAAAACAATACCTGCACCAAGTAGTAATTGTATGGGCTTAGCTTGGGCTAATGAATACCTGTGGGTACACGGTGGAGTTCCTCACCGTCAAATTTATAAGATTGATACAACAGGTAATTTACTACAGGGATTCCAGTCTCCTGCTCAAACCCCCTATGGCATTGCTTTTGATGGTGAGCACATTTTTGCTGGTGATTTAGACAAGATATTTGAGCTGGATACAGATGGCAATGTCATATCAAGTTTTACTATCCCAATTCCTTCCGGCACCCATCCAGCAGGGCTTGGATTTGAGCAAAGTAGCCAAAACTTGATTATAATGATGCAGTTTAGTAGTGATTCTTGTATAGTTTATGAAATTAGGAGGGATGGCTCAATTGTGCAAACTCATTCCTTTAAAGCACCTACTGCAGAAGGAAGTGGTGTAGATTGTGACTTAGTTACAGGTGATTACTGGCTTATTTGTTGTCCTGCTTCCTATTGTAA
Organism: bacterium; assembly: GCA_030018315.1. Classification (NCBI taxonomy): domain Bacteria; species bacterium. The sequence goes on from JASEGA010000037.1 coordinate 2,726, forward strand.
TGAAATATGCAGAGTAGAAGGCTTTTATCCGTGGCCACCCACACCATCAGCAGATATAAGAGTGAGACCGGACTCACTCGGAGTTGAGTTACAGCCAAATGATACCACATCACAACTGATGCGAATTAAGAATGTTGGTAGAGATACACTTACATTTAGTATAAGTGAACTCATTGATGTAACCTGGCTTACTGAAACTCCTACACAAGGTAAGTTAGCCCCTAATGACAGTATTGATATAATAGTATCTTACAATGCAGCAGGACTAGCGCCTGACTCCACTTACAACACAGCTATTGAAATAGTGTCAAATGACCCAGATGAGCCTGCAGTTTCTGTTCCTGTAGAATTGACTGTGACAGTTGGGACAGAAGAAGCGTTACAATTACCAAAGGTATTTGCAATACACCAGAATTTACCAAACCCATTTAACAAAGCGACAGCTATTAGATATGAGTTACCGGTAAGGAGCAAAGTCTCTATTAAAATCTACGATATAACAGGTAGCCTCGTCCGTATACTTGTGGATGGGATACATAGGGCTGGCTATTATATGGTTACCTGGGATGGACGTGATGATGTAGGTAAGAAATTAGCAGCCGGTGTATACTTCTATCAGATTAATGCGGCTGATTTTATATCTATAAAGAAAGCAATATTAATTAGATAGGAGGTATAATGAAAATATTGATTGCTTATTACTCGGCTGGTGGAAATACGAGATACATAGCAACTGAGATTGCAAAAAGATTGGAAGCCCATATAGTTGAACAGATAAGGATAGAGCCTGAACAAGAATATACAAATGTATTTTCAAGATACATTATTGGAAGCAGGAGAGCGAAAAGAGAAGTGAGGACAAAAATAAGGCCTACTAAGTCAGACCTCAATTTATACGATTTGCTAATACTTGGTTTCCCAATATGGGCAGGTAAACTGCCATCACCTGTTCTTACTTATATAGATAGCTTAACTAATTGTAGTGGTAAAAAGGTGATTACATTTGCGTCTAGCTACTGGAATTTCAACAGGTATAAAAAAGTAGGTAAAAATGAACTCGAAGCAAAGGGGATGGAAGTCATATTAGCACTATCATTTAGGGGAAGGGCAATAAAAGAGGATGAGTTAGCTAAAATTGACCAAATAGAGGGTGCTGAAAAAGTAGTATAATTTTGTAATGTCATTGCGAGCGACAGCGAAGCAATCTCGTATTTTCGGGGTCTGGGATTGCCACGCTCCGATAAATCAATCGGGGCTCGCAATGACGGTTCTCGGGGCTTTTTCAGCACTTTCCCAAATAAAAAACTTGACTTCTTGATGAGAGTATTATAATGTGGGAGGATAGGACATAATTCATGTGGAGAAAAGGAGGTGTATGATGTGTAGGTTAATTGCTATCCGCATCAGGCGGATTATGATAGTAGCTGTGATTAGGTTACCGCTCTTATTTCTATTTTCTATTTCCCAATTTCTAATTTCTCCCAAGACAGTGGTTGCTGACTGGGAAAAGACATACAAGCCCGGAGATGGGAGTACTAAGTATTGCTGCTCGGCAGGACAGACTCAAGATGGTGGCTATGCTTTAGCTGGATGGGCTTGGTGTTCTCCTGATGTCCGCCGTGTCTATCTTATAAAGACAGACCAAGCTGGTAATTTACTATGGACAAAGAGATATACTGGAGTTGCTAATCACGATGAAGGTTACTCAGTAGCAGAGACTCAAGATGGTGGCTATATTATAGCTGGGTTTACTGGTGAAATGGGTCCATCAATATGGTGTAATGCTTGGCTAATAAAGACAAATTCAAGTGGTGATACAATTTGGACAAAAATGTATGGTTCAGGTGGCGAAGGTGGCTACTCAGTGGCACAGACAACTGATGGTGGCTATATTGTAGCTGGAATAAGCCTTAAATATGGTCCAGTAAATTGGGATATATATTTAATAAAGACAGATTCAGCTGGTAATTCACTATGGACAAAGACATATGGTGGACCTAATAACGACTATGGCTATTCAGTAGCACAGACTGAAGATGGTGGCTATATTATAGCTGGATATACTAAGTCATATGGGGCAGGGGGGTATGATGTCTACCTGATAAAGACAGATAAAGTTGGTGATATACTCTGGACAAAGACATACGGTGGAACTCGTGATGACTATGGCTACTCAGTGGCACAGACTGAAGATGGTGGCTATATTATAGCTGGAGAGACTAAGTCATATGGGACAGGAACGCCTCTATATTCTAATGTATATCTTATAAAGACAGATCCAGTTGGTAATACACTATGGACAAAAACATATGGTGGAGCTAGCAGCGAGATGGGTTACTCAGTAGCACAGACTCAAGATGGCGGCTATATAACAGCTGGATTGACCTTCTCATGGGGTGGAAGTCCTGATGCATATCTTATAAAGACCGACCCTACTGGAGTAGCAGAAACCAGCAATGTATACAAATCTGGGTATTGTAGCCTAGATATAGTGCCTACTATAGGGACTGGCATTTTTAATATCAGTTTCTACATTCCAAGCAGTGTGAATCTGCAGTCAGTAAGCCTTATTATCTATGATGCAGCTGGTAGGTTAGTAGAGACACTGGTTAGTGTGAAGAATGAGCCCGGATATTATAATGTGACCTGGAGTCCCAAAGGCTTTAAGGCTGGTGTTTATTTTGTGAAGTTTACAGCTGGCAATTTTAACTTGACTAAGAAACTGATTTTGATACAGTAAGTACCTAGTTTGTTTCAGTATTATGTTGAGGTAAGACAGAACATTATGAGGTTAGCTCAACTATCATTTGATTCAATAGAAATAGATGGCACCATTATTAAAGCTTTGTCACACACAACTTTTGAATTAAATGAACTTGATAGTTTAGCAAATGATATATTTGAACAATACAGGGATAAAATAAACAGAAATGCAAATAAACTTGGCATATGCGATAGGGAAGCGAATGCATACACATACCCAATAGTGTGCAAAGGGGACAAGCCTACTTTTATCTATTTTGTAGTCTATAGCTTAGAAACTATTGGAATATCAGTTAAGTCAAAAAGTAAAGATGAGGCAGATAAGCTTTATCGTATTTTTAGGGAGCTACGTAGTGTAAATGAGGATATTGAATACATAAGAGAACATGTGAAGGGGACACTTGACGAAATTGTTGCCTCCCTCCTATGGCAAATAGGTGGTATAAAGGTAAGTTTAGGTGACCTATCCCCTTTGTTTAGAGTTGACGAGCGTCTTAATTATAGCCCAATTTATATAGATGTCAAGTGCTTATCAAGGTATCCAATGTACAACGATTTCATAATAGGGGAGGCAGCTGCTTTAGTTGGGAAGCTTGATTTTGATATGATTTGCAGCATTGAAGCTGGTGGCATCCCATTTGGAACAATGATTGGAGATAAGACCAACAAGCGTTCTTTTTTTGCAAGAAGAGAGAAACGCTACCCTGAAGCTTCATTACTTGAGATAAAAGAGAACGAAATTTACAAGAAAAAAGTGCTACTTGTTGATGACACTATTGTAAAGGGATGGACAAAGCATAGAATAATACACGAAATAAGGGAAAGAGGTGGTATAGTCAATGATTGTCTTGTAATATTTGATAGACAGCAAGGTGGTAAAGAGACACTGTCATCTGTTGGGGTTAAGCTACATTACTTGACAAATAGGAAGGCAGCTCTCTCAAAGGCAATCCCGCGCTCAATAACCTATTTGACAGATAAAGAGTATACCAAAGTAGTAGATTACTTCACAGCCCCAAAAAGGTGGCACAAAAATATGAACCTACCTTACCAGGAACTTAAAAAGTAGGGGTAATTCACGAATTACCCTTACTGCTCCTACCTTAACAAAAGCAGTTGCTTAGTTAGGCTATTGTCTCCAATCCGTAGCTTACAGAAATATATGCCACTTGGCAGTCTATTCCCACTTTCATCAGTGCCATCCCAGGTAACAGAATTGAGAATTGAGTAGCGAGAATCGAGCAATGGAAAAGACTTAACTAATCTACCAGTTAGGTCGTAAATCTGTAAAGTTGCAATGCTAAAGTATTGCCATATATCTGATTTCTGAATTCTGATTTCTACAGTTCTGTTAAACGGATTTGGAACTACTTTTAACCCAATAATGGTTGAAGTAGGAGACGACTTGGTTACTTCTTCATCTACTCCGGGAGATGGCACATACTCCAAAATGCACCCATCAAACCAGCCTACCCAGGCGTGACGATTATCAACCGCTGTTATCCATGGGGGACTAGTTGCCATACCGGGCCAGCCAAACTCCATCTCAAAAGACATGCCCCCATCCGTAGAATGGTAGATACGCCAAGAACTCAAAACCCAACCCTCCAAAGAATCAGCAAATCCAACTGAGCAAAAATCATACTCAATCTGGACAGTAAATACCTCTTCCCAACTCTCACCCCCATTAGTTGTTCTAAAAACGACTCCTTGACTCTGTGTCTCAAATGGACGACGACCATACCCATGACCAACTGCCCAACCAGTTGTCCTGGACACAAAGTGACAAGCATACAACCCACACATAGTAAAGGAGGTAGAGACTGGCTGTCTTGTCCAAGTCTCACCACCATCAGTGGTATGGATAACCAAAGGATGGGGGATTAGATGTGAGTCTAATACACCGACAGCCCAGCCACATTCAGGGTCTACAAAATCTAAATTATTGAACAGCCAGTTATAAGGAAAATCATAGATACCCCATGTGGTACCACCATCAATGGTGTAAAAAAGAGAACCATACCCTGTGTTAATATTCCAGCCATGTAAAGTATCAACAAACTCAAGCTTCTCACAACTGAAATGTGGATAGGGTTTAGTTTCCCATGTTTGTCCCCCATCTCTTGTATGATATAGACCACCAACCCCGCCTATCCACCCAATATCAGGGGTGAGAAAAAAGACATCGCGAAAGTCAGGAAATGTAAGACCATAACCAAAACCAGAGTCTGTCATCACTTCCCACGAATTTCCTCCATTCTCAGACCTAATAAGTAAAGAATTAAGCCCGCATGCCCATATATGTGAGCTATCAACAGCATGAATCCTACAAAGTATATCCCCATTATTTTCATATACCCAATTATTACCTCCATCTTCAGTGCGTAAGATAGTCCCCATACACCCAACTGCACAGGCTTCATTAGCATTTAGGGCAGACACTGACCAAAGAGTATGAGAAGTTGGGCAGTGCTGTCTTGTCCATATCCTACCACCATCAGAAGTATGCCAAATAGCACCCCATCCCTCCCTACCAATTCCTATACCGCCACACCCAATCCAGCCATTTAGAGAATCTGCAAACGAAATAGTAGTTGGAAACGGACCGACAGAGGTAGTAACTGATGGGTTCCATGTGGAGCCACCATCTGTGGTGTAATAGGGAGTAGAGCTATAACTTGCAGGAGCAAACCAGCCCTTTAATGAATCTATAAAAAACATTGCAAATATATCTTCTGAAAGGGGAACTGATAGTTGAGTCCAGTTCTGTCCACCATCAATCGTTTTCCAGATGCGACCACGAGTATCATGAGGCTCACTGGCGTCATAACCTGATGCCCAACCAGTTAAATGATTTGCAAAGAATAGATTAGCAATCATCCAATTCTCATTTTGCTGTAGTGATTCCCATGTGATACCACCATCAATTGTATGAAATAAAAGACCATAAAGACCAGCTGTCCAGCCACACAGTGGATCAATAAAATGGATTGCCCATAAATTATGCTTACCCGGAAGTATTTGCTCAGTCCATGTCTCACCTCCATCTGTGGTACGCATAACTATTGGACAGGGATCTATAGGATAGCCACCACCTGCTGCCCAGCCATATTTTTCATTTATGAAGAATACTCGTAGTGCCTTATAAGAGGGCGTCTCTTGGGGTACCCATGTTTTACCCCCATCGGTTGTATGAGAGATAGAATTCCTCGACCATTGAGGCCAGAACCCTGCTATCCAACCTTTTTGTGTTTCCTTTAAGAAATAGACATCACAAGTCCGTATATACGGTATCTCATTACCCATACCACCTCTGAGTGGAATAAGACTTGGCCGCCACTCTGCAAATAAAGCCAATAACAAAACAGATGCTATCGAAAACATTACATACCTCCTTCTACATAGGGAACGGTAAGCCCCCTAAATCTAACACTGCAAAACTCGACCAATCCACATTCTTCTCTACACAATCATAAAATCACCTCCTTCCCCGATCGCAAAACTTAAATGTCACCCTGAACTTGATTCAGGGTCAAAACTACATCTAATCCCGATAAAATCTGGATAAGTTTTGAGTTGTAGATTTGACTTTTGACTTTTGAGTTTTATCTCAGTAAAAGTAGCTGCTTTGTCACACTCTTATCTCCTACTTGTAACTTACAAAAGTAGATGCCACTCGGTAGTCTATTTCCATTATCATCACCGCCATCCCAAGAAACAGCAGTTAGTAGTGAGTAGTTAGTAGTTAGTGGGAATGACTTGACTAATCTGCCAGTAAGGTCATAAATCGTTAATCGTAAATCGTTACGGTTTCCGTTTAACGAATAACGAATAACGGTCTTTCCACTGAATGGGTTAGGATATATTTCAAGCTTTAAGTTTTGAGCTTTTAGCTTTGAGCTCTCTTCTACACCCGGTGGCGTCGCTAATGTGAAGCGGCCGCTCATACTGGAGTTTGGGCCGACATCGAATTGTCCCACTTTTACATATGCATTAGTTGATGGCGTTACTGTATCCGGTATTGTCCATGAATAAAAGCCAACATCGGGCATACTAATTATCTCTATCCAAGACCCAGAGCCCTTAAAATAACTAATTTTGACAGAATCATCTGTCCCAGATGTTATCCATGTTATATCATATGTTGAACCCACATACCACACTGTACCTTCAGACGGTGATGTCACCTGTATCTGACGATAGATATTAAAGTTGACAGTGTCGTAAACAGATGACATGACAAAATCAATTACTTTAAGTTTATAATCTGAGCCCGGTGTCTTGTCTGCAGGTATAGCCCATAAGTGTGAGCAATCATTGTTAGTAGAACTTGCTATAGTAAAGTCTAGGGTACTACCCTTCCAAAGCTCTATTTTTACAAGAGGGCTTATACCACCACTTGTCCATCTTATATTATAATTATTTCCACGCTTCCAATACCCACCTTTTACAGGTGAGAAGATAGCTATCCCCGGTGGATTATACCAGCCATCTACTGTATCAAATGGAATATGATTCTCAAGTGTATCCAGAAGATATGTATCCTCGTGTCTTATTCGGATAGGTGATTTACCAGTCCCCTTGACCTTCCATGTGATATATAGAACACTGCCACTCCCACTTACAGTATAATAAGGCTCACCGGGTGGCCAGAAGAGACTACCAACCAGTATTTCTCCGTTAGCAGTATCAGCAAGTGATATCGTGAACCAAGTAGTACTAACACTTGTCATAAAAGGACCCTCTTTATGGCTTTTATACTGTATCACAGACGGGTTGTATAGTATACGAGCCTGCCAAGCAGCCATACCAACTACATCAGTAACATATAGTGAATCCTTAAAACTATCATTTACTGCAATAGCAGACTGCGTATCTGGGAGGACTGAAAATTTCGTAATCCTATGTATAGGCATTTGTGAGCTCTGTAAATCAGCAGGTGCTACTCCAACCACTCCTATAAATGAAAGCATCATTAAAATGACTAATAATTTATTCATTTTACACCTCCATCCTAAAAAATCCCAATTTTCAAGATTAGCCATTGGATTTCATTTGTCATTTGAGCTTTGACATTTGAACTTTTCTCCTTTACCTAAGCAAAAGCAGTTGTTTAGTTATACTCTCATTTCCCGCTTGTCCGCAGGATTCTGTGAATAACTTACAAAAGTAAATGCCACTCGGTAGTCTGTTTCCATTATTATCAGTGCCATCCCAGATAACAGAGTTTGTTAGTTGGTTAGTGAGTTTGTTTGTTAAAGAGCGGATAAGTTTGCCAGTGAGGTCATAAATCGTTAATTGGATGCTAGATGCTGGATCCCGGATGCTGGCAACTGGCAATTGATAACTAATAACCGTAAACTGAGTAAATGGAGTTGGATAGCTCTCAAGTGAGTAATCTATTTTGGTTGAAGGGCAAGCTTCGACTCCTATTAGTGCTATGGTGAAATCAGTATCACTCTGGTCCCAGTTAGATGCATGATAATAATCTGCTACTTTTACTCTTCCCTGAGTTGTTGGTGTATTTGGGACTCTCCAAGAATACGAGCCATCGTCTTTAGAATAATTTATATACCACCAAGTAGAGCCACCATTAGTAGAATACCAGAGCTTGACATAGCCACTAAGTCCTACAGGTGTCCATTTGATAGTATATATACGGTCCACATATAAGGTAGTGTCACCATTTGGAAATAATAGCTGTATCTGTTCTGATATTGCAAAATTAGCATTGCTAAAATCGTAAACAGAAGGCGTGCTGACAGATGCTATTTTTATCCTATAAGTTGTATCCGGGGAACAAGAAGTTGGTATAGTCCAGCTGTATGAACCATCATTAGGAGTACTCTCTGTTATAGTTATATCGTAGCTACCCCATTTGTAAAGGTCAATTTTTACATCTCCATTTATGCCCCTACTATCCCATATTATATTGCGAGTGGAGTCAATAGCAAAAAACTCGCCCCCATTAGGACACATTACCACAATTCCCGGTGACTTTGCTATGGTAAAGCAAAAATCACTACGGTCTAAATTAGGATGGTGGATAGCATCTCCCTCTTCTTCAGATGGTGATGCAACATCCCATATTTTTACCTTTGCTCGGATAGTCGGGCTATCTGGGACTGTCCATAAGTAAGAGCCATCATCCAGGGTGCTTGAAATTATCTCTGTCCACTGTGCCCCCCCATCAGGAGTATACCAAAGTCTAACATTGGTATCAGTACCTGCAGTCGTCCATGTGATAGTGTTTGATTCACCTGCCCACCAAACTTCACCCCCATTTGGTGCTATTATTTTCAGTTGACGGCCAATCCACAATTTACCATTTGAATAGTCATAAACAGATGGTTCACTACAGGAGCTTATCTTTACTTTGTAATCGCTACCAGGGGTGCAGTCTGAAGGCGCATCCCATGACTCATCACCATCATTAGAAGTATTGCTGGCTATCGTGTAACTTAAACTACCACCCTTCCATAGCTCTATATCTACATTGCCAGTCACTGAAGTGCTTACCCATTTTATGCCACCATTACAACACCCTCTTAACCAGTACCTGTCGCAATAAGGCCATGTTACCATTATCCTTGGGGTAGCTGCTGTTGTATTATACCAGCCATCTACTGGGTCACATGGAATAGACTGAGCATCAGGATTAGCAAGTTTGACATCCTTTAAAGCTAACATTGAAGCACCATCTTTCACAACTGTCCAATATAAATAACATACTGTACCACTCCCAGTTACACCTGGATTACCTATCCAACATACACAGGCAAGGAGCGCATAACTACGCCAAGGCCTGAATGCATTATCTATCCACCAGGTTTCACCTCCCTGCTGTAAAAAAGGACCCTCCTTGGCACTATCGCATCTTATTACCTCATTATCAAAATATAGTGAAAACTCCCAGCCCACAAGAGTATCGGGACTCACAATCCCGCTGATACAGATTGAATCCATAAAAGTAGAGCCAACGGGTAGACCAGTTTGAGTTTCTGGTGATACAAACATAAGTGGAGTTTTGGGTGGCTCCATACCCAAATTCCCTTGCACTCCTCCAACAACGGAAAAAATCAATGAAATTAACCAGTACATGGCACCTCCTTCTAAAAATCAAAAATTAAAATGCAAATATCAAAATGCAAAAATATTTGGTTAGTTGGATAGTTTGTTAGTTGGCTTGATCCCAACAAACCAAATACATTTTGTCATTTTGCAAAACGAACCTAACGAACTAAACGAATTAGTCATTTGACTTCACCTCAATAAAAGCAGTTGCTTGGTTAGACTCTCATCCCCAATTTGTAACTTACAGAAGTAGATGCCACTTGGCAGCCTGTTTCCACTAGCATCAGTGCCATCCCAGGTAACAGAATTGAGAATTGAGTAGCGAGAATCGAGCAATGGAAAAGACTTAACTAATCTACCAGTTAGGTCATAAATCGTTAATCGTAAATCGTTAATCGTGTAATCGTTACGGTTTCCGTTTAACGAATAACGAATAACGGTTTTTCCACTGAATGGGTTAGGATATATTTCAAGCTTTAAGTTTTGAGCTACGAGGTTTGCGATTTCTCTAATTCCTTCTTCCGGCTTCGCTATTGTGAAGTAGGCATCGCTTGAGTCTTTAGTGCCATCATCAGATACTATTTTTATCCTATAATCAGTTCCAATAGCTTGACCTGATGGTATAGGCCAATCATATAAGCCATCATTTTGAGTGTCATATGTTATAGCACTACTGAGGCTACCTCCTTTGTAAAGATATATATCAACCTGTTGTTGTGTCATATTTGAGCTCCATTTTATAGTGTATGTGTTACCCCTGTACCATGTCTCACCTCCATTAGGTGATATAACTGTGACTACAGGTGCATCTATAGTGAAGCTGCCACTATTTGCTTGGTTAACGGCATGGAGTTGGTCTATGTAAACTACTGCACCAACTGTAG
>JASEGA010000038.1 GCA_030018315.1 bacterium
AAGTCGTTGACACTTTAAGGTCGGGCTGGCTGACTACTGGACCAAAGACTGAGAAATTTGAATATGAGTTTGCTAAATACATTGGAGGTACGACCTCAAGCTGTAAGCATGCGATTGCAGTTAATTCATGTACTTCCGCTATACATCTTGCATTACTTGCTTATGGGGTTGGTGAAGGTGATGAAGTAATCACTACTCCTTATACATTTGTGAGCACAGCTGAGGTAATAGTCCATACGGGAGCTACTCCAGTATTTGTTGATATAAAAAGAGATACATTTAATATCGATGTCTCTAAGATAGAAAAAGCAATTACCTCTAAAACACGTGCAATTATACCTGTCCATATTGCGGGTCAGCCATGTGATATGGCTGAAATACTTAATATAGCAAATAAATACAATCTTATTGTAATTGAGGATGCAGCGCATGCATTGGGAGCAGAATACAAAGGTAAAAAGATAGGCACAATTGGTGATGCTACTTGTTTCAGCTTTTATTCTACAAAAAATCTTACTACTGGAGAGGGTGGGATGATAACTACAAATGATACAGAGATAGCAGAAAAGGTACGAATTTTAGCTTTACATGGGATGTCAAAAGGTGCATGGAAGAGGTATAGTGCAAAGGGCTCATGGCAGTATAAAATCATAGATAAAGGTTATAAATACAACATGTCAGATATACAAGCAGCTATTGGAGTTGTTCAGCTTAAAAGATTTGATAGAATGCAACAAAGGAGGAAAGAGATAGCTGAAATCTATAATAAAGAATTTAACGCGATTCCTGAGCTAATTAGCCCGCATCAAAAGAGTTTGACAAAACATGCATGGCATCTTTATATTATTCAAATAAGACCTGAGCTATTAAAAATTACAAGAGACGAGTTCATTGATGCTCTTTCAACCGAAGGAATAGGGACATCAGTCCATTTTATACCACTCCATCTCATGCCTTATTACAGGAAACGATATGGATTTAAGAGGGGTGCATTTCCCAATGCAGAATATGTATATGAAAGGGTAATCTCACTCCCACTTTATCCAAGACTATCATTGAATGATGCTAAATATGTAGCAAATGTTGTAAAGAAGATAGTCAAAAGTAACTTAAAGTGATTAAGCGTATAATTGACATCATATTTTCTGGTTCACTTTTATTATTCTTATCACCTGTTTTCTTGCTTATCTCCATTTTAATAAAATTAGATTCAGCAGGTCCTGTATTTTATAAATCCTTAAGAGTAGGGAGGCTAGGTAAGCCATTTAGAATGCTTAAGTTTCGTTCAATGGTAAAGGATGCAGCCCTAATAGGACCTAAAATAACAACAAGAGATGACCCAAGAATAACCAATATAGGTAGACTGTTACGAGCTACAAAGGTTGACGAGCTTCCAAATCTATTTAACGTTTTAAAAGGTGAATTAAGTCTTGTAGGACCACGTCCGGAGCTTCCTGAATATGTCAAAAGATATAACAAAATGGAGCAAGAAGTCTTAAGATTGAAACCGGGAATTACAGGCCCTTCACAGCTTAAATATATAGACGAAGCAGAGAAACTACACAATATTGACACTGACTATCCATCAATTCTATCCGATAAACTTGCACTTGACCTTGAATACTTAAGTAATGCAAGCTTCTTATTTGATATAAAAATTCTACTTAATACTTTAAAGAAGCTACTATCCCAAAGTTATTTGATTACAAGGAACTGGAAACCCTAAGAACCTATCACTGAGTTTTCTGAATCCTCTTGGAACATCGGAGAAGTAGAACTTGTGCTGTAGGGGCAGGGTAACCCTGTCCCTACACTTTTGTTCAATCCCATGTTTTTTCAAAACATTTCTAACCTCAAGGGCAACTGAAGCCGCTGAGTCTATAAGCTTAACACTTGTGCCCATAATCTCTTTAATCCTATGTTTTAGTAACGGATAATGGGTACAGCCTAAAATAAGAGTGTCTATTTTTTTCTTTTTAAGACCTGAAAGATAACGCCCTAATATAAGTGTTGTAGCAGTATAATTAATCCAGCCCTCTTCTACCAAAGGCACGAGTAGTGGGCAGCTTTTTGAGTACACTTTGAGGTGAGACCTCTTTATTTTTGGGGTTATTTTATGGATTGCAGTTTTGTAAGCACCACTCTCTATAGTAGCCTTTGTCCCAATTACACCTATTACCTGATTTTTTGTTGTCCTAATTGCCTGTCTAACTCCCGGTTCTATAACCCCAATGATAGGTAATGAATACCTTGCTTTAAGCCACTCAAGTGAGGTTGCCGAAACTGTATTGCAAGCCACTACTATAAGTTTAACATCCTTTGAAAGTAGGAATTGAACAATCTGGTCTGCAAACTTCCTAATTGTCAGAGTGGATTTACCACCGTAGGGGACTCTTGCAGTATCACCAAAATAAACTATTTGCTCATTTGGCAAAACCCTTACAAGCTCACGCACTACTGTAAGACCACCAACTCCGGAGTCAAATACGCCAATAGATTTAACCATCAGATACTTCAGCCTTAGGCTAAGATTATTTTATCTTGAATAACTCAGTTGTCAAATTATTTTCATTGTTAAATCTTTATGATAAAGTTTTTAAGAAAGGTACGAATAAAAAGTGAGGACTGTAAAAATAAAGTCAAAAATAGGAGGTAAGATGTTGAGGAAATTTGTAAGTTTGCTATATGGATGTTTGAGGTATTATTTCTTTAGGTTGGCACTTATCTCTTTAACTCTTTTTGAGATTGCTTCGGCTACGCCTCGCAATGACTTGTGCAGAAGATATAGTACCGCTTAGCACTATTCACAGGATTGCTTATTCTAATGCTCGTGCCTTATGGGGAGGTACCACCTCAGGTGATGTATACGGGACTGAGTCTATCCCGTATTATGCACTTGATGATGAAGTCATAGCCTATATGTTTAACTTCAGTATAGGGCAACCATTTACGTTTGATAACTGGTATGTGTTTACACCTGCCTTGCCGTCAGGCAGGGATTTTCACAAGAAACGAAGAGTTCAGCATGACATCTTGGGGTGTCACCTATGCTACTGCAGGCCAGGTTTGTAACCCTATTTGTGTACAAATATCAATTCGGGTAGAAGTATCACCTGATTGAAACACGAATCTTCTACAAATACTACTATCACTACTCTGCCATACAACAATGTAATTGCTACCATCTGAAGCTACTGTAGACCTAACCCCTTTTGTAGAGATGCTAATTTGTGACGATGTATCACTTTATCTTCCCATACAACGAGGTAGTTGTCACCATCCCAAGCTACTGCGGGTGATTTTTGTATACTATCTTGAGTACAGATAACAATTTCAGCTAAGGTATCATCTGATGGGCTTACTCTTCTACCATAAATATCGTAATTACCATTCCTCTTATCTGACCACACAATGAGATAATTACTACCATCCCATGCTATTGCAGGCGACTCTTGTGCATTATCTTTCTTGCAGATAGCAATTTCAGGCAATGTATCACCTGACGGCTTCACAAGTCTGCCATAAATGTCACCATTACCAGGAATCCGACTATCTTCCCATCCCAAACTACTTTAGGATTATATTGAACATGACCTTCTTGACAAATAGGAAAATCTGCACTTATACCGTAGCCATAAATTAGCCCAAAAGTTAGCAAAATACCCATTACTCTTTTACTTTTGTTTGTTAACTATAGCTTCTAAAAATCCTAAGAATAGTGGGGCTGGTTTAATAAATCTTGACCTAAACTCCGGATGTGATTGTGTAGCAACAAAAAATGGATGTCCCGGTAGCTCTAAGAACTCAGCTAATTTAGTTCCATCCAACCGATAATGATGACCCGAAAATACAAGCCCACCCTTTTCTAAAGCCTTCTCAAACTTAGGTGATAGCTCATACCTATGACGGTGGCGTTCTATCACATAGCTTCGCCTTTCCACAGGATCCTTTGGAGATGCCTTCCCAATCCTAAAATGCTCAAGCGGCTCCTTCATATCCTCTTTAATTCTACCTTCTTTTTTATAAAGTTTGTAAACAAGTGTCCCTTCCTTAAGCCTCGCAGCATAAGCACCGAGTCTCATTGTCCCGCCATACTTAGATTTAGCAAGTATCTTACGCTGTTCTGGTAGAACAGTAACTACTGGATATGGTGAGTTTGGCTCCACTTCTGTTGTATGTGCACCTTTGAAGCCAACTACATTTCTTGCATACTCAACAATTGCAAGCTGCATCCCAAGACATAGGCCAAGGAATGGAATACCATTCTCACGTGCATATTGGATAGCTTTAATCTTACCCTCAATCCCTTTAGTGCCAAAGCCACCCGGAACAATTATACCATCGTAATCTTTAAGTATGCGGCTACCTGAGCGTTCTATTTTTTTGGAATCTACCCAACTTATCTTTGGCTTAACTCCAAGTCTTGCACCTGCATGTTCAATTGCTTCATTTATTGATATATATGCATCTTTAAGTCTAAAATCACCTACATCTATATATTTACCAACCATAGCAATTGAACAAGTAAACTGCGGATTTTTCAACCTGTTAAGTAATTCAGTCCATTTATTCCAATTGGGTTTCCTTTTTGGTTTAAGTGATAACTTTGCAAGTATCTTTTGACCAAGATTTTCGCGTTCAAAATTTATTGGTACCTCATACACTGACTCAATATCAGGTGCCGATATTACAAACTCTCGTTTTATATTTGCATAAGTTTCTATCTTCTTCCTGCGTACATCATCAAGTGGCTTCCTGCCACGACATAAGATTATATCAGGTATTATACCATTCTCTTGTAGCAATTTTATTGCCTGTTGTGTAGGCTTCGTCTTCATCTCTCCAATATGAGATGGTACAGGAAGGTATGTGATTAGCACATAAACAACATTGGATTTACCAATCTCTCTTTCTATCCCTTTAATAGCAAAAAGGAATGGTATATTCTCGTAGTCACCAACAGTGCCACCTATCTCTATAAGTGTGATATCGTAGCCCGCACCAGCCTTTCGTATTCTTGTCTTTATCTCATCCGGTATATGAGGGATAAACTGGACAGTCTCACCAAGATATTCACCTTTTCGCTCGCGGTCTATAACAGTTTTGTATATTTGACCTGTAGTTATATTATTACATTTTGAAATATCAATCCCAATGAAGCGCTCGTAGCTACCAAGGTCTTGGTCTATCTCACCACCATCATTTGTGACCCACACTTCACCATGCTCAGTCGGCCGTAAAGTGCCGGCATCATAATTTATATATGGGTCTATCTTAATAGCAGTAGCTGAGTAGCCGTATTCAGTTAGTATCTTACCAATACTTGCTGTAGCTACCCCTTTACCAACACCGGAGAGAACACCGCCTATCACAACTACATACTTCTCCATTAGCGAAGTAATATTTTCATCAAAGTATGTTTGTTAAAAATTATCACGAAAACACGCCTGCCTGATGGTAGGCAGGAAAGAATGAAAGCACGAAAAGGATTTAAGCATAAAAATTGGTATTTTTTATAGATACCTAAACTATTAGTGGTCAAAAGAGCTACTTGTAGAGTAATAATACTTAACCTCAGCTCCCCAATTTAGGCTGTCACCAACAGATATTACGTAGAACTTGGCGTATCCATCTCTACATTTGGCTACAACTGAATGCCCAACAAACAACGGAGGTGGCAGACTATCCCAGAAGCACTAGTAATTGCATCCAATTCAACTGCCCCCATATCTTTTGTTTGGCTCGGCTAGGTTACTGTATCTGCGTGAGTTCTAAACCATAGATAATTATCCCACGTAAGTAAAACCGCCTCCTGTAGGACCCTTCTCTTTCTCACAGGCTACACTGATAAGGAGCACACTTAACACAAAAATACCTGCCCCTATTCCAGTAACTTCTAAAAATTTTTTCATGCTCACTTCCTAAAATAAATTTATATAAAATTTTAATGGTTGTCAAGTTTTGTTTTTAAGCATGCTGAAAAACTAACATCAGATCTCACTTACCTGTCGCTTCTTGCAGTATTTCTGTCTTACAAATTCTATCGCCTCTTCTTTAGTACGAAGTTCACCACTCACCTGTGCCTCTTCTACCTCTTGCAGTATTTTCCTAAACCTAGGGCCTGGCTTAAGGCCAAGTGCAATTAAGTCGTCGCCTGTTATTATACGCTTAAATTTGGGTCGTCTCATATCCTTCCACATTGTGATACCTATTTTTAGCAAATCAAGTAACTTTTTACTACCCATCCCCCCTGATGCAATAGCATCTGCGTATGCAAGTAAAAATATACCAGGTGTATCAGCACCGCCATCCCTTACAAGCCGCCATATTGCTTTAGCAGTTGGAATTCCATCACTCGCTAACAGGTGTGGTCGCATATGATACCGTATAAGAGTTGCAATACTTCTAAATTCGTAGTTACTTAATCTAAGCTTCTCTCTAACATTATTTAGCAGTTCTATCCCTTTTCTCTCATGTCCATAAAAATGCACTTGCCCACGCTTATCCTCACTGTAACAGTAAGGTTTACCAATATCGTGTAATAATGCACTTAACTTTAGGGTAGCTAATTTCCTATTGAAGTATTCTTTACACTCTTTAATTTGCATTTGTTCAATTTTTTTGACAGTAAGTATTGAATGGTTAAGTAGATTACCGCCCCGCTTTCCCTGTGCTACTTTTCTCATTGGCTTAAGTTCAGGTATTATAACATCAAGTATTCCAAGTCTTGCCATCCTTTGTAAAGTTGGATACGAATTTTTTACTTTCAGCAATAGCATTATTTCTTCCCTTTTACGTTCAGCTGCCGATTTATTTAGCAGTCTGACATTTTGTTTCATCACTTTAATAGTCTCAGCTGTTATCTTAAAGCCGAGTGTAGCAGAAAATCTAAACCCACGCAGTATTCGGAGTGGGTCATCTCTTATACCATTTTCTGATACCATTTTTATACGCCCTTTTTCTACATCTTTTACTCCATAAAATGGGTCAAATATTTCAAGTCCCGGCAGTCTCGCAGCTATAGCATTAATAGTAAAATCACGCCTACTAAGGTCTTTTTCAATTGATTCCATACCATTGAAATCAAAAGTAAGAGGTGCTACCTCAAGCTCTTTTCGGTAGACTACTCTCGCCTCATCATTTTTCTCATCAAGCAAGACAAATTTACCTTTAATTTTAGTAGCAAACCATTTTGCAAATTCTATACCGGACTCTTTGATTGCAAAATCAAAGTCTTTAATTGGTAACCCAATGATAGCATCCCTTATAGCGCCGCCAACAAGCCATGGCTCATTTGCTTTAAGTAGAAACTGCATAAATGGGTTAAGTTTAGCTTTTAGCTCTTGTAAAATCATAAACCAAATTGTATTACCAGTTTAGACAAAAGTCAAACAAAAGTGAAAATACACAGATAGACACAGATATGAACACAGATGGACACAGAAAGAATGGCAGTTTGGTATCACTTAAACAACAAAAAGGAGAGATAAAAGTTGTAGGTTTTGTAATTGGATTTATTTTTGTAGCTCTTAATTCTTAACTATACTTTGAGTCCTTCACTTTGTGAACAATTAACCAAGATTATGGATTAACCACAGATGAACGCAGATAGATACAGATAAGGTCAGGATAAATACAGATGTTTATTTCACCCAAATAAATCTGTGTCCATCTTTCAATCATCTACGTACATCAGTGTTTATTCGCGGTTTCCTTCGGGCCGAGCCTTAGGACGAGGTCAAAATTTAACGCATTATTTGGGATTAAGCACCTTTATTTTTCATTACAAGCAACTAATCCCTCTTTAATCAAATCGTTTATCAGTTCCAATACATCTTCTTTTACTGAATCCCTTTTGGATACCTCATATCTATCATATATCCCATCTATCATCTCTTTGACACTCTTACCAGCCTCAATCCAGCCCCAAATTATTGCGCCTACTTTTTCTAATACATAGTAAAAGTTGGTCTCAGTATTTAAGAGTATCACATCTTTGTCAACCACACGGAATAGAGTTTGAGGTGACTTCCTAAATCGTTGATTAAGCTTAACCATTAAACCTCCATTTCTTAATTTAGTTCATCAAGTAATGGCATGTCTGGTGATTCTGGGTTAGGTATCAATATTTTTATTTTTTCTATTGTTTTACCCATTTATAATTCCTCTAACAAATTCTTAATGACATCCGGTAAGCGATGCATATCTTTACCCAAGAACAATTCATATTGGCGAGTCTGTGACACTAAGTCAACTAAAAAGTTGAATTTTTCCGCTGCTGATTCCTTATTGTTCTTTAAATAATGGGCAACACCGGGCAAGAATAACTTCTTTAAAGACTCGGTAGCTGAAATCCTTTTGTAGGTAAGACTATTTCCTTTACCAGAGATAAAAAAAATCAATCTTGCTGGGAGCTCCTTTGAATCTGAGAAAGCATCTCCTACATTAAATAGAGTAGAACACTTTCCTCCCCATATATACTGGGCAGTTTTAACTCCTTTAATTAAATTAGTATCCCCCTTTACACTAACTGTTCCACTTACACTAAAAATGTTTATCCTACTGTCTCGTTTTTTAAGAAATGCCTTATCATCGCATATAAATTGAAAACCAGAATTAACTAAATTTAAGATAACAGTGGTCTTACCTGCTCCAGGGTCTCCAACAAAGAGAACACATTTGCCTTCTATCCCAATTCCTGAGGCGTGGAGGACGCCAAAACTGTGTCCTAAAAGTGCAGGAGTACACACTTTGGGAACTATCCGCTTTATTGTAAGATTTAAAAAAGAATCAGGTACAAGAGTATCTTCAGCTACAAATATATCTATGCTATCAAATGCTCCCCTAAAATAGGCTACACCATGAGTGAGGAAGCTTTCTTTAGTCGTTTCACTTAGTTCACTTCCATCTGAGCTATCAAATCGAAAAATATCACTCCCTGATTCAATATTATGGATATAAATGCAAGCACTTTCTTCACCAACTGAATCAATTGGCGAGATATACTGGTCTATCTTTGAGTGAAGTGAAAGAAGATTAGAGCTCACTTTAACCACTACACCCCGAAAGTTATAATATCGTGTATAATACAACTGGTTGCTAAAAGCCACTCTTTTCTTAAGAAGCACCTACTTCACGCACAGTTCTTCCCTGCTTGCTCAGAGTAGCATGCAACAAGATTATAATAATCGTAATAGGAAGTGGAATCCATAGTAGAGGCCCATATCTTTTCTTGCTTTTTGAGAACTGGCTTGACATACTTATCACGCACCTTCTTATTTGCCAAGTTGCTTGCCTTGCCTTTCTTGCACCTCATCTTTTACCTCCTTTCTTAAGTTTTCTTTGACTTTTAATCAAGTTCTTGGTTATTCGACAACACTCACGTGGGACTTCAAAAATATTTCCAGATTCTAGATATGCCACACCACGACTGGGAAAGCACTTATTTAGTAAAAACTTGCAGGAATAGCACTTAAAGGCTGAGATTTCTAAATTTCTCATCCAATGAAATATATTAGAATTTAACCAGATATCACTTAAAGCTTGTTTTCTTAAGTCACCGGCTTCAGGAGTCCAGAAGTGGTAAAGTGATGGATAAACTTTTCCATGTGAATCAATAACACAGTAATGACGGGTGGCAAGCCTAACCCTGGATTTAAAATTTAACCTCGCCTCTTTTCCCATAGGTAAGGTGTCATCTTTGAGATATGGCGGAAGTGGCACTTTAGCAAAAAGGGCTTGTAGTTCATCATCTGATAGTCTGTGATAAGTTGGTGATAAGTCCCTATTGAGCGCAGGCAAGATCAAGGGAATAGCATATACTCTTATACCAAGCTTTTCTGCTAAGCATTGAAAGTCATCAATATCGTCAAAATTCTCTTTTATTATCGATTGCGCAGCCCACCATTTTATACCTTTTTTATTTAGCATATCTATACCTTCCATTATCCTTTTAAAAGCACCATTTACACCCACAATCTTATCATGTATCTCAGCCCTTGAGCCCTCAAGACTTACTTGAACTTCGATGGGGTAAGAATTAAATCTATCCACTATTTGATTGGTGAGTAGAGTACCGTTTGTAAGAAGGAAGACATAAAACCCTTTCTTAAAAGAGTATTCTAAGATATCAACAAAATCGTCTCGCAAAAGGGGTTCACCACCACTAAATGTTAATTCAAAACAGCCTAAATCTGCTAATTGGTCAAGTATGTTCTTAACTTCTTTTGTAGTAAGCTCATCTTTAGAAGATTGACCCACCATTAAGCAATGAATACACCTGAGATTGCAAGCATTAGTTAGGTTAAAATGGACTTTATATAGGAACAAAGGATATTTTTTGTCAAGTAAGTCTTTATATTCGCGCATTTTCTTGACTCCTGGTTAGCAGTTTGGTAACCATTGTATCGTTTCTCATAATGCGACAGTATTCTACTCCAATCTTTCTTATATCTCTCGTTTGAAGCCATGACTCACCTATACAAGAGCGACAATAGGGAAAATACTTACAGCTACCACAGGGGTAGGCTTCTTTTCTAATTTCTCTTACTCGCTGAAATACTGGACTATACTTCCAGATTGTAATAAGCTTATCTTTACGTAAATCACCTGCCTCCATCCGAAGGATACCGCAAGGATAAACCTTACCATTCGCCCCAATAGAGAAAAGACTATAGCCTGCTCCACATAATCCTCGGTGCTTTAGCTTACTTGGTTCATAACGTTGGCTCCAATAATCCTTAGAGGTGAGCTCTTTGATTTGGTCATCTGAAAGCCGATAATTTAAAGGTAAGGTTGAGCCACTGTAACAGGGGAAGACTTCTAAAAGGACTATAAAAGGAAGACTGAGCTCCTTACAGAGCCCTATTAGCTCATCAATGGTAGCAAAATTTTGCTTCATCACTCTGATATTTACAGTTGTTTTTATATTTGCCATTTTTAAAAGTTTTAACCCATTTAAAGTTGAGTTAAATGACCCTCTTACTTGTGTAATACTTTCATGAACTTCAGGCTTTGAACTGAACAAACTCACAAAAACACGCAAAAAGGCGAATGAGGAAAGTCTATCCACTACTGGTTTTGTAATCAATGTCCCATTGGTAAGCAATTCAATGGAAAACCCTTTTGAAGCAGCATATCCTATAATATCAAAAAAATCTCTTCGTAAAGAAGGCTCACCACCTGAAAATGTAATAGTAAATATGCCTATCTTAAGTAACTGGTCAATAATATGAGTAATTTCATCCAAAGAAAGCTCATTATCAGCAGATTCATCATTCATGCAGTGAACGCAATTTAGGTTGCACCTATTCGTGACTTCGAACTCTACCCCAGATGGGATTGGCGTACCATCTTTTGACTGGAAAATAGTGTATTTGTCAACTTCCTTTACCATTTTGTTTAACTTTTATTATATATAATAGCATTTTGCTCATTTGTCAAGTTTTTTGCTTTGTTGAATAATTCGCTTTACAAAACTTGCAACACCTTGATTGACA
>JASEGA010000039.1 GCA_030018315.1 bacterium
AAGTCAGAGGTTGAAAATCAAAGGTGCCAAAAATATTTATTCAACAAAGCAAGTAAAAAGTGACTTGTTTGTTAATTGCAAATTTGTACATAATTTTTTATTGACATAAATATTGTTTTGCAATATTATTTTAAAATAAAATGTGGGTAGTATCAAAAACTAAATTTGATGTCGTTAAACTTAGGGCTTTACTTTATAATGCACTATCAAAAAAAATTATAAGTTCAGCCACTCAAGTTGAATCCAATGGCAGGACTCACCTTGAGCATATTCTTGATAGTTATGTAAATAATGAAGTCTTGTCATTTAAAGACAAAGTAAAATTTTTCCCATTAAAGAAGATTCTGGATATAGTGAGAAGGGCATTTAATCAATCTGACGACCAGTTTAAAAAATCACTCCTTAACCCTACCATGCGTAAAATTCTATTAAATTCACTTAAATCACTTGAAAAATATGGACTAACTACACCGCAGAATTTTTATTCGCCTATGATGGTGGTTTGGAATTTCACTTATAAATGTAACCTTAGGTGTAAGCATTGCTATGAGAATGCAGGTATCCTACGAAACGGCAACTTTACTGAGCTTAGTATTGATGAGAAGTTTCAAGCTCTTGATAAACTCTCAAGAGAGAATATACCTACTATATTTTTTTCTGGTGGCGAACCATTAGCAGGTGAGGGCTTCTTTGAAATAGCAGAGGCTGCTAAAAAGATGGGGTTCTATTTATCAATAGCTACAAATGGTACACTCTTCAATAAAGAAAACGCTCAGCGTGCTAAAGAGATTGGTTTTGGCTATGTAGCAGTGAGTTTAGACGCCGCTACTCCTGAGGTTCATGATAGATTTCGTGGTATGCCCGGTATGTGGCAGCGCTCAATAAATGGGATAAAAAATCTCATAGATGCAGGTGTTACTACCTGTATCCAATACACATTAGCAAAAGATAATTTAAGTGAACTACCAAAAATGTTCAGTTTGTTAAAAGAGATAGGAGCTTATAAATTAATAATATATAATTATATACCTGTAGGCAGGGGTGAATTTGAATCTGACCCAACTCCTGAAGATAGGGAGTCCGCATATAAGCTAATGTTTGAACAACTTGATCTCGGTTATCATATAATAGCTACCACATCACCTCAATTTGGTAGGTATTGCCAAGAGATGAGGGCAGGTTCTGTAATAATTGCACATTATGCAGATGCAAAATCAGAAGAGTTTGGTGCTATTGCAGACATTGTAGGTGGCTGTGGTGCAGGTAGAGCTTACTGTGCTTTACAACCAGATGGTATAATAACTCCATGTGTTTACATGCCAGATTTGCAAATAGGTAATATAAAGACACAAGAATTTAGAGAAATTTGGGATGCTCCCTTGATGGCGCAGTTTAGAGACAGGTCTGACCTTTGGGGTCATTGCAGCAATTGTAACTATAAAGCTGTGTGTGGAGGTTGCAGGGCACGTGCTTATGTCTATACCGGTGACATAAAAGGACCTGACCCTGGTTGTATATATAATCGAGAATATTACTATAAAGCTCAAATGTCAAAGCTCAAATGATAACTGTATGAAATGAGCAAGACACGAATTTTATTTAGCTTACTTTTTATCGGCTTTGTAGCAAAAGGTGCGACTTTTGAGCTTAAAACTCCTCATTATCAAATAAAAGATGGTTTTATTGAAATTTCCGAAGGATCCTGTGGAGACGAGTTTGGTTCAATCCTTATCCCCGGCAATCCATTCCTACCTTGTAAACTTGTGCGGATTGCAATCCCACCTGGCAGTGAGATTATTAATTATGATATAAAACGCGAACTCCAACTTATTCCTGGTGATTACTCAATTATTCCTGTTCCTCCTGAATTAAATGAGATTGCTTCGCTATCGCTCGCAATGACAAATGAAAGCAATTACTCGATAAGGAAAACAATTAAAAACTATACAGAAACATACGACTCTACTTACAGTTTAAATAGACTCTATCCAGCAACTGCTGGTACTTACTTAGGGATGCACAAATTGTATGGATATAACATCACAAAATTTCTAATTTTACCATTCGCTTATAATCCAGTAACTTCAAAACTTTATTACTCTCCATTTGTAACAATAAAGCTTAATTATACTCACCAAATTCATTTCCCTGTTTTAGACACAACTTTTGATGCAATTTTAAAATCCAATATAATTAACTTTAGCCAAATAAGAGAATGGTATAAAGCAGTAGGTAGAATACGGGATACAGAATACAGGGAACGTATGTATGTGATAATTACACATCCAACCCTTGCATCTACTATTAAAGATTTTGTCCTCTGGAAGAAAAGT
This sequence comes from bacterium, assembly GCA_030018315.1. NCBI lineage: Bacteria > bacterium. Next base: position 2,334 of record JASEGA010000039.1, read on the forward strand.
CTTGGCTATAGTGTCAAAATTACAACTCATTCTCAAGTTAATGATGTAATAAATTGGGATCCAAAATATGTTCTTATTATAGGTGATGCTGTAGGGGCAATTCATGAATTGCCCCTACAGGCTATTATTGGTAGGATACCGTATACTGAGCCTAAACTTGTAGCTTCTATATTAGAACATACTATAGAATTTGAAATTAACAAAATAAGAAATAATATCCTATTTGTGAAAGGTGTAAGCAATTATGGGAACGAAGATTATTCAGGGGTAGCTATGGAAGATAAATGCATACTTTTAGATGAACTCAAATCCGTTGTCCAGATGAATCCAGATTGGTATTACAATGAGTCCATTGATAAAGAAATTACCGGTAAATATTCAATAGTTAATTTTTTATCTCCTGGAAAGCAATGGCTGTATGACGATGGAGATAGGGTGCCTGAATTCAATGAGCTGATAGCAAGCAATTATATCATTCGGAATGATGTTTCATATCTTGTATTCTCACCTTTTGCTGGTTTTGATTTCTTAAAGCAGGGCGCAGTTTGTGTTGTCTCACCTGATTCCTCCTCACAATATATCGTAGGATGGCAAACTCCATCATTTGGTGGTAATCAGAGCTTTAATTATGCATTTTTAAAATATTTGCTGCTTAATCCGACAGTAGGAGATGCATTTCTACAAGCTAAATTGTGGTATGAGACTTGTTTTCCACAAGATACACAAAATATAAATGCATTTAAAATTTGGGGCGACCCCAGCATCAAGTTAAAATGGACACCTCAAACTGATGTAGGAATAACACATACTCCTTTGATGTGGCTTCCCCCTGATACAAGCTTCTTTCCAAGCTGTTACACTCACAATTTTGGCAGTAATATAGCTTTAAATTGTAAATTATACTGTGAGATAGATTCAAGTAAAATACCAATTTATAGCCATTACATTGCAATTGATACCATTAAGCCTTCACAAGATATATTTGTTAAATTTCCTGAATGCAGGGTTAATGGAATTGGCATAAGTTACAGAGTAAGATTTGAGCTGTTTTTGCCACAAGATGAGAATCCAATTAACGATACTCTATCAACTGTGGCTAATATAGCAGCCGGTGATTTCTTAGTTTTTGCCCCTGACACTGTATCCATACTTAATAATACACTTTATGAACTTGGTTATAAAGGTGTATGGAGTAGTGAAATTACTTCTCTATATCCGTGGCTTAAAAATTTCAATTCTATCTTTGTCTCTATTAAATTATCGCAAGAAGAAACCGATTCTATTATAAACTTTGTCAGAGCTGGTGGCAACCTTTATGTTGAAGGTAACAATGTTTGGTTAAATAAATTATTAGAAGGAAAAGTTACTGATGAAGAATGGTTTGTTCCAAAAGGCTATGTTTCTACTCATACAGATTCTAACAATAATGTTACCGGCTTTTATTATGAAGACAAATACAAAATTTGGTGCCTAAAATTTGAGCTCTCAACCCTTGAAAATCCTTCTCTAATATCCCAATTAGTTGACTCTGTGATGCACTTTTTTGGTATAAAGAGTAGAAAAGGAGAAGCCACAGCAGCTGAAATTGCCAACCTCCTCCTATTACAGAGTCTTCCAAATCCTTTTAGGACTCAAACCATAATAAAATTTAAAATCCAAAAAACCCACTGTCCGATAAACTTATCAGTTTATAATCTAACAGGCAATTTAGTAAAAAATTTACTCACTGGCTACTTCTCACCTGGTGAATATGAGGTATTGTGGGACACTTGTGATGAATCTAGCGTTCCAGTAGTAAATGGAATCTATTTTCTGAGACTTCAAAGTGACACTGAAAGCCATCTTGGCAAGCTAATAGTCCTAAGATACCTAAGATAAATTAACACGAAGAAAATATTACTTGTAAGTGGGGCGCGTCCTAATTTTATGAAACTCGCTCCTTTAATTGAAGAACTAAGAAAGTTTCCATCCAAGTTTACTCCCATCCTTGTCCACACAGGTCAGCATTATGATTATGAGTTATCAGAAGTCTTTTTCCACGACCTATCCCTCCCGGAGCCAGATTTATATCTCGGTATAGGGTCGGGCTCTCACAGTGAACAAACTGGCAAGGTACTGATTGAATTTGAGCGTGTTGTCTTAAACAAGCATCCTGACATCATTATCGTAGTGGGTGATGTCAACTCTACGCTTGGCTGTTCAATTGTAGGTAGTAAGCTTATGATTCCAATTGCACATATTGAGGCAGGACTCAGAAGTTTTGACCGTTCAATGCCAGAAGAGATAAACCGTGTAGTTACAGATGTATTATCCGATTTTTTATTTACTACTGAAGAGGCAGGAAATAAAAATTTATTACGTGAGGGAATTCCAAAATCTAAAATCCACTTTGTTGGTGACATTATAGTAGACTCTCTTTCAAGAACTATTAAGATTTCACGAGGCTCGCACATTATTGACGAATTAGGGCTTAAGCCGAATGATTATGCAATTTTAACTATTCATAGACCGTCAAATGTTGATATAAAGGATAATTTGTCTCATATAGTTGATGCAATTAAAGAAATCGCAACTCGCATAAAAGTTGTATTTCCAATACATCCGAGGACTCAAAAGAATATAGATAAGTTTAATATTTCGCTTGATATTAAGAACCTTATACTAACCCAACCTTTGGGGTACCTTGATTTTTTACACCTTGAGAAGCATGCTAAATTTGTGCTTACAGATTCAGGCGGTGTCCAAGTTGAGACTACAGTTTTAAACATACCCTGTCTAACATTAAGAGATAACATAGAAAAACTCGCTACTATTGAGATTGGCACAAATTTACTTGTTGGTAATAACAAGTCCAAAATAATTAACGAAGCTCTCAAAATCCTTGCTGGTAAAGTAAAGAGTGGTAAAATACCACCCCTCTGGGACGGGCATACTGCAGAACGTATAGTAAATGTACTAACCTGTCTCGCCTAGCCAAGGCGAGTAGAAAACATTTGTTAACCTACAACTTCCCATATTTATACGAATTATCATTTAAATTACCACCCGCCTTACTTTGGCGTAAAAATAGTATAAGGGCTCTTATCCATGAACTTAACAGGTTTAAACTCAAGCCCCAAAAGATACTCGATGTGGGTTGTGGGACTGGCGTTTTGATTCCAATAGTTAAGAAGTTATATCCAACTTCCGAAATACTTGGTATAGATAATTCTAAACCTATGATAGACTTTGCAATAAGGCGTTGCGGTAAAATCGCTAAGTTCAAAGTAATAAACTTTTTTGATTACAAAGGGAAACACGATTTAATTATTATGTTCTACAGCTTTTACTTTTTTCCATGGACTCCGGCTATAGATAAAATTAAAGAGTTGCTCTCACCATCTGGAATATGTATAATGGTAACCTGTAGTAGAGCTCTATTTAGCGTATTACACCAATTTTATGTAACCAAACTTTTAAAAACTAACGTATGGCTTTATTCACCACACGCGTTTTACTCATCGTTCTCTGATGCAGAATTTTCTTTAAGCTCAAAATTTTTAAGCGAGATAGAGGGCAGTTATATTCTGTCAATTAAGAAGAACGCATCGTCTACAGTAAAATCGAGTGTATCAAACTAAAAGCTATTTTTATCTCCAAGTAATAGCAATTTTACCCACTGGGATGTATTTTTTATAAGATGGTTTACAAATACCAACTTCTGCGAAAATATTAAGATTATATCGGCTGATTTTAAAAATACTTATTCCCAATCTTGTATCAAGGTAAGTTTGGACTGTAGGTGATAAAAAATTATTAGTTGGGAAATATGTCCCATTAATTCTTGGATGTTCGGGTATTGGCCATAAAGCATTTACCTTCCCTCCTCCATGTCTTGTATACGATATTTCACCGTAGAAATCAACTGTTGGTGTAAAATGGTAAGTAACTTTTGCAAAAACATTATCAAAATCCGGTCCCATAGGATGGCCAATTGGATAACCCAAATACTCCCACCTTTGCCACGGAATAAAGCTCGTATAAGTCCATCTTGTTATTCTTGTATACTCAGATAATATAAATATTCTCTGCAACTTCAATGGGTCTGCCACCTCAATTCCAACCATGCATCCAATGTGGTTCGGCTCTTTCTGTGCATCTGGAAGAAGTTGAAAATCATCTATAAGTAGTTCACCATAAACGGCTAAATTTTTAATGTCAATTCTTCCATCTATACCCCAAAATATATTGTTATCCACTCCTTTAATGAATTGATAAGGCAACCACAATGCGATGGGATTTAAATAATGTAAATCAGGGATAACATTTGGACCCCCATATATAACGGCTTCAGTAAATCCTATATTTATCCAATCTTTAGGCAATAAATCAACTCTATGTAATGAAATGAACCGTCTCGAATTTACTGTATCAGTGTAAATAGTGTCTCCGTTAAACATGTATTCTAAGGTATCAGCTAATAGGTCTTCAAGTCTTGAGAACAAGAAGCTTATTTTAAATCTTAAATTTTCATATGCTGCTAATACCCCATCCATAGGTGGGAAGCTACCTGATAGGAGAAGATTGTGTCTTGGTGACTGTCCAATTGCAAACCGTTCCTTCCCAAGAAGAAAAGAGAAACTTTTTACTGCCACTCTTGTAAATACACGTTCATAATCTGCAGCTGCAATTTTATACTTCTTTGTAGGCCATAACTGACTATTACCAAATTTTACAGCTGGCTCTAAAATTATATCTATTGGTTCTTTTTCATAAGAAATGAAAGTAGTCACTCTAACATCGCTTGTACTATCCAATGTAGTTTCAGTTTTAAAAACTGGCTGTCTAATTTTGTAAGTAAGCCATTCATCCAGCCATTCCTGTTTTGGTATTTCTTTTATGAAGTAATTTTTTATATTTGGATATCTAACAATTGGTAATCCCCTAACTCTAAGTTCTTCTATGGTTTCTATTAACTGGTCGTTTGAAGGTACATATAATAGATTCTTCACTTCGCTCAGAATGACAGTGGGAAATGTATGTGATATCATCAAAATAAAAACTGTTGTAAGTATGCTTTTGTTGCAACCCATATGATAGAATATCAAAATTACATATTAAATCTTAAAAACGACAAAATCTTGAAATCCAAATGTCTGTGAAATTCTCAATATCCAAATTCAAAACCATAAAACTTACCCATTATTTAGCATTATTTAAAAGCTGATTTGAAGAAGTTTATAACTTTTTGTTCATATTCATCTCTTGCAATATAATAGCTTTCAAGGTGCTGAGCACCTTCCACTATCCACAATTCCTTAGGCTTTGATGCTGCTTTAAATATTTCGTATGCATCCTGTGTCTGTATTTCTCTATCTTCACTTCCATGAATTATGAGTATAGGTTTAGGTGCTATTTTAGGCATAAATTTTATCAAGTTTAATTCTTTAGGCTTAAATTTAAGCCTTAAACCCGCAGCCCACACAGCTGGTGGTATAAACGGATACTTAGGTGCTTTAAAGTGTTTTCTTGCAAATGATGTAACTGCTGAATAAAATGATAAATAAGCGCCATCTGATACGACAGCTAAAAGCGCTGGCTCTTCAGCCTGTACCATAAGAGCTACTGTTCCACCCATTGAAACTCCAATTGCACCAATCTTTAAGGGCAGGGTGGACATCCCCTCGCCCTTAAGAACCCCACTCCCCCGAAAGGTAGAGTTTGATTTTAACCATCTTATCACTGTTTTAACATCTTCACATTCATAATATCCGAGTGAACAATATTTTCCACCACTTTGTCCATGACCTCTAAAATCAAACATTACTACATTATAACCTGCACGATGTAAAAACTGTGCTATGTCAATACAATCACCTTTATCAGTTCCATACCCATGACAGATTATAATTGTAGCTTCGACTACTTTATCAGCAGGTGCTGGAATAAACCAAGTTTTGAGTGTAATTCCGTCATTTGTGATAAGGCTAATATTCTCATATTTTAGACCAAAATTATCTGGCTTATATGGGGAAATAAATCTTTTAGGTGCGATTATCAGTTGCGATGCCTTCCAAAGGTAAGCTATGCAGAGAATTACAAGTAATAAAATTAGTCTCCATTGCAGACTCATCTCTTCGTAAGCTTAGATGGTGCTACTCTTTCCCACGCAACTACAAGCGCAGACATGATATAAACTGTTGAATATATTCCAGAAATTGTACCAACAATCAAAGCAAATGCAAAATCATGGATTACTCTTCCCCCAAATAAAAAGATAGCTATCAGAACACATAGTAGAGTGAATGATGTAAGTACAGTTCTCGCTAATGTTTGATTAACTGATATATTAATGATTTCTGGGAGTGTATTTTTCTTAAGAATCCTCAAGTTTTCCCTCACTCTATCAGCAACAACAATGGAGTCATTTATAGAGTAGCCAATAATTGTAAGTAAAGCAGCTACTATTGGAATATTAACCTCTTTATCAAAAATAGAGATAAATGCCACAGTAACCAATACATCATGTATAAGTGCTACAACTGCAGTTACCCCCCACCTAAAAGTGAACCTAATAGCTACATAAATAAGTATCATTATCCATCCAAGTAATACAACCAAGACAGCTCTCATCTTAAATCCTTGTGACACCGATGGTCCGACAAGCTCTTCTCTTTCCACAGTAGGTCGTGGATTAAACAGGTTTGCTATTTCTTCACCTACTCCTTCTTTTGGTACAGTCTTTATTAAATAGTAGCCCTGCAACTCTGTTACTATTTTCTGCACAACTGCATCTCCGAGTCCAATTTTAGATAGATTTTCCCTTATATATCCGGTTTCAATTGGTTGTTCAAACCTCAATTCTACAATTGAGCCGCCTGTGAAGTCAATTCCGTATTTCAGACCACGATGTGTAATGATAGAGACTATTCCCATAATAATTAAAGCACCCGATAGTGCATAAGTATACTTTCTTATCCCAATAAAATTAAATTTTGTGTTCTTAAATATTTGAATCATATTGATAGTCTTTTTATCCCTTTAGAAGTAGCAAAATCCAGTATCAGTTTAGTCATTGTCACAGCAGTAAAAATATTTGCTACAAGTCCAATCATAAGTGTTATTCCAAATCCTTTAATAGGACCCGTTCCAAAAAAGTATAGAATAGCCGCTGCAATAAATGTAGTAACATTTGAATCAATTATCGTCTTAAATGCTCTTGAGTATCCTGCATCAATAGCTGCCCTAATCGTCTTTCCCCCAGCTATTTCTTCTCTAATCCGCTCAAATATTAAGATATTAGCATCCACCCCACTTCCAATTACCAATACAATTCCAGCTAATCCTGGCAGTGTAAGGGTAGCTTTAAATCCTGACAAGACCGCAAGTAAGAAGAATATGTTAAAGAACAATGCAAAGTCTGCCAGTGCTCCACAAGCTGCATAATATATGACCATAAATAGAAGAACGACAACAGCTCCAATATACATAGATCTCAACCCTGTTCTAATTGAATCTGCTCCTAATGACGGTCCTACTGTACGCTCTTCCACAATTTTAACTGGTGCAGGTAAAGCTCCCGACCTTATAATAAGTGCCAAATCTTGCGCCTCTTTAAAAGGAGAGGTCCCCATTTCAATCATAGACCTACCTCCTGCAATTCGCTCTATAACTACTGGTGCAGACTGTACAATTCCATCCATTATAATTGCAATTCTTCTTCCAACATTAGCACCTGTAATATGTGCCCACTTTCTCCTTGCTTCAGCTGTCATTGTAAGGTCTACACGAGCACCAACTGGATTCTTCGCAGTCCCAATCCCTGGCTGTGCATCCACAATTGCGTCACCCATAAGACAGGCTTCCTTTTTCACAAGCAATGGCTCCACATATCTCTCATTTTCGTACTCAACAGGTTTGCTCCATAATAATGTATCGTCTCCAGGAATAAACTGTAAAGCTCCCTCCATATTGATATATTTATTAAATAGCTCTATATCCCGTTCTGCTACTCTTCCGTTATAAAAAATAAGAGAAGTAACTGGATTTTCCAGCACTTCAAATGTATCTTTAGCAGTCTCAATTTGTTTCTTGTATACAAATTCGTCTATCTTTTTAAACACTTCTTCTGTAATTTTATCCTTTTCTACCAGCTTAAACTCGAGTTGTGCTGTCCTTCCAATAATTTCTTTTGCCCGCGTTGCATCCACTACCCCTGGTAGTTGTATAACTATACGGTTAGCTCCTTGTTTTGCTATACTTGGCTCTGATACCCCAAACTGATCAATCCTATTCCTAAGTATCTCAAGTGCTCTATCAGTAGCACCCTTTCGTTTATCTTCTGGTATTTTGGAGGCATCAACCTCAAGTACGAGATGCATCCCACCTTGTAAATCGAGCCCAAGGTGTATTGTCTTATCTCTAAGCTTTTTGAGTTCAGCTTTTCCCATCATTTCCTTTTTTTCAGCAGTAAGTCTTGTGTATCTCCAGGTATAGGATAGTTGCCATCCTGCAATAATCACTGAAATAATGATAATTATAGCTCTCGCTTGTAACTTTGGTCTCATATAATAGAAATTAAGTTTAAATTATCCTCATAAATTGTCAAGAAAAATGTATTGACATGTTACTGTTAAGGTAGAATGTCCTCCTTATTGTTAAGCAAGAATGTCCTCATGTTCTCTATTATGCTCTATATCTCTTGCCTTTGCAAG